>NZ_JFYL01000002.1 GCF_000632455.1 Acinetobacter sp. Ver3 | reverse complement strand
GATGAGTTCTGCTTGCACGCCTTCGTTAAGGGCATGGCTGCCATCGATGCGTTGTAGGAAGACTTGGCTATTCAGTTGTGAATGACTGAATTGGATGTGGAGGGCTCTGTTTTGGGCGGTTAAGCCGAGCTGTTCAATCGCACGCTGAATATTATTGATGAAATTCTTCATGTCAAAATGAGTTAATCATTATTATTTAGATATTCTTAACCCAAATTGTACACGAAAAAATCAATTTTAAACGATATGAATTGTTTCAATCGTTAATTCACGGCGGGCTAACCTTTTTTTACCAAATAATGAAACTCTTTGTTCCCATTGTCATCTAAACGTTCTTCTTGCAACAGCAATTCATGACCAAGATGCATACAGAATTTAGGAATATCCCAAGAGGTTGAATTATCTGTTGCAAATACTTCCACCACATCACCCGACTTAGATTTACGAATGGCTTGATGTAACATCATCACCGGTTCTGGACAACGTAAACCACGTGTATTCAACTGGATTTGAGGTTGAACTTGAGAATCAGACATTCAATATCGCCCTAAAAAGATTGGGCGATTATTTTATCATAATTCAATCTTTTCACTCCCAAATTCAGAAAAAGACTCCAAATACAGTGGTCTATGATCAAATAGATCATTAGGAATCAAAATTTTACCAATAGACAAGCGTATTTTCTTCGGTATGATTAAAACTTATTTTTTCAATTGAAGAGTCTTTAGGAAAGATCATGCAAGAGGAATCAGGTACATCGTGGGGTATGCGTGGCTTACGCAAATGGTTAGGCACAGCCCCAGAAACCCGAGATGAACTGTTAAAAATTGTACAAGATTCACGTCGACTACTCGAACCAGATACAGTAGCGATGCTCGAAGGAATCTTTGACCTTCCAGCGACTAAAATTCGTGAAGTCATGACGCCACGAACTTCAATGGTTAGCTTACAAGAAGATGATGAGTTATTGGATATTCTTGATGTTCTCATCGAGTCAGCACATTCACGTTTCCCTGTATTTTCAACAGATCAACCTGATAACGTCATTGGTATCCTTTTGGCAAAGGACCTCTTACCTTTCTTAAAAGATCGTGATTCGAAAGTAAATGTACATTCGCTGATGCGCCAACCGATCTTTGTGCCTGAAAGCGCGCGTTCTGATCAAGTGCTCCGAATGCTAAAAAACACTCAAACACATATTGCGATTGTGATTGATGAGTACGGTTCTACTTCGGGTTTAGTGACACTTGAGGATATTCTTGAAGAAATTGTGGGTGAAATTGAAGATGAACATGACAATGTCGATGAAGAAGCCAATTTCATCGTTCCAGATCAAACCAGCGACAGTAGTAACACGTGGTTAGTTCAAGCACTTACACCAATTGAACATTTTAACAATGTTTTAAATGCTGAATTTTCCGATGATGAAGTGGAAACTGTGGGTGGACTATTACTGCAAGAAATTGGTTTAGTCAGCGATCTTCAAGGCCAAGTGATTGAATTGGGAGATTGGGAATTTACCATTGTGGAAGCAGATGTCCGTACTATCCATCTGATTCGAGCTGTGCGTAAATGAGAGCCTATTTTCAAAAATTATTGAGTCCTTCAGAAAAACAAAAATCATTACCTTTCATTTATCCACTCCTTATTGCTTTAACAGCAGGTGCGACTTTTAGTCTCGCACTTGCACCTTTTTATTGGTGGTGGCTGGCAATATTATCGCCAGCATTGCTATATGCCACACTCAGTAAGAGAAATCCTAAACAAGCATTCCTCATCGGTTGGACTTACGGTTTTGGTTTATGGTTTGTTGGTGCATTCTGGTTATACACTTCTATCCATGTGTATGGTGATACATCTGCGTTTTTAAGTGTCATCATGATTGCGATTATGGCCTTGGTGATGGGGCTATTTACAGCAATACAAACTTGGATATATCGTCGATTCTTTCCAGAAACACCACTTACTTTTGCCCCTTTATGGGTATTCTTTGAATGGGCAAAAACTTGGGTATTTACTGGTTTCCCTTGGTTATTTGCAGGTTATGCTTTTACCGAGCGTTTCTTAGATAGCTATGCACCTTTATTTGGTGTATTTGCAGTTTCTTTCGTGGTCATTCTCATTGCATCTGCACTTGTTGAACTCCTACGAAAACGCTACTTTTGGGCTATTCCAGTTTCAATTGTATTGCTAGGTGCATGGGGCGCATCCTATTTAACTTTTGTAGAAGAAAAAAAATCAGCACCGCTGAGCGTTTCTTTAATCCAAGGTAATATTCCTCAAGATTTAAAGTGGTTAACTGAGTATCAAGTAAAGACACTTGAAATCTATGCACAATTAACGCGATCAGAATGGGGACGTGACTTGGTGGTTTGGCCTGAATCATCTATCCCAATGTTTCAATCAGATATTGAACCATTTTTAGATGCAATGGATCAGCAAGCCAAAAGTACCAACACAGCTTGGGTAACAGGCATTCCTTATTGGGATTTAAATGAATCTAAGGCATTGGGTTATCCGCGTTATTACAACTCCATGATGGCATCTGGTGATGAAGCTACAGGCTTATATAAAAAACAGCGTCTCGTTCCTTTTGGTGAATATATTCCGCTGTCTGGCCTGTTAAGTTGGGTGTTACCTGCGCTTCAAAATGATCCTTCAATGAGCGGTTTTTCACGTGGTCCGCAGGATCAAGCTCCTTTTTCAATTCACAACCACAAATTAGCTGCTGCAATTTGTTATGAGGTTGCCTATCCGAACCTAACCCGACGCAATGCACTAAATAGTGATTTCCTCGTCACCGTTTCAAATGATGCGTGGTTTACGGGTACGGCTGGTCCGTGGCAACATTTACAAATGGTACAAATGCGAGCAAAAGAAAATGGACGCTGGTTTATTCGTGCAACCAATACAGGTGTGACTGCTTTTATCAACCACAAAGGGGAAATCGTCAGCCAAGCCCCAATTGATCAAAAAGCGGTTCTTCGTGGTGATCTACCTGCAATGGAAGGGCAAACTTGGTATACGAGATTCAGTGATTGGCCAATATTGGGATTGTCATTGATTTTATTGGTGATGGGTTGGTACTTTAGACCACGTGTTGTCGATGTCAGTTTTAAATCTCGTCGATAACACTTGGTTCAAATCAAATATACGTTCTATATCAAAAAAACCGAGCAAATATGCTCGGTTTTTTTAAATTTGTGTTGTGAGGTAAGACAGCATTGCCATCAAACTCAACATCGGAATAGATCGATAAATTTTAATCAGCAGCGCTTCAAATGTTGAAGATACATCAGACAGCGTCAAAACAGATGCTTTAAGTGCACTATAAAAACTTAAAATCGTAATCGCACTAAATACACTAATCGCCAGAAACCCGATCATGATTTGACTGCTTGCATCTGCATTTGACCAAAGATCAATAAATAGATGACTGATAGGCAATAAGCTCAAAATAAGCAGTGCAGACTTGAGCACAGTCCAATGAAATAAATTGATTTCATCTGACAATATTAATGCTTTCATCATTCCCCCTTATTATCAAGCTAAGCTGTTGGCTCCATTATGCAGGGAAAAATTAAAATAAAAAGCCTAATTTTCTTCATATTTTCTGTTTCTTGTAACCATTAAATATGGGAATAATTCTTATTATAAATCTCAAAAACCAATTATTTATAAAAATTATAATTATCAAAAACTTAACCAGATAAAATCAAATAATAAAGATTATCACTTCACTCAATATTTATTAATTCGATTAAGTGAAGTGATTAATACCATGAATAGTTTTTAATAATGATTGTCATTTATGGTGTGTAAAAGATATCAGCATCATTTCCTTCGCCACCCTGCTTTCCATCTGCACCGAATGAATAAAGATCATATGCACGACCTTCCGAACCGGGAATCACATATTGTAAATCATTATCCCAACTATCTTTAGGATAACCACCCTTCACATAACCACCAGGTAACCAATTTTTTGCTGAAACTGGTTGATTGACCAAAGCATCCAAGCCACCATCTTGCATGGATGGATATTGGTTGTTGTCTAATTTGTATTGATCTAATGCACCTGCAACACCTTTCAGCGTAATGATTGTGGTATCAACCTTCGCTTTCTCACCACGACCCATGACATTAGGCACAATCAGTGCTGCAAGCACACCTAAAATCACAATCACTACCATCACTTCGATCAGGGTAAAACCAGATTGTTTTCGCATTTTCATCTTGTTTCGCATGTTTTCACTCGCTATTTCATTCATTATTAGAATTTATTGAATCTGTCTAAATCATATTGTTCATGTTGACGATTGGCAACATGACAGCAATCACGATCACCAATACAATCGCAGCCATTAACACCAACATTAGTGGTTCCAACAACGCCAATAATGTTGAAATCAATGTAGTAACCTCTCGATCTTGCATCGTCGAAGCTCTTTCTAACATTCGATCCAACTCACCCGAGGCTTCACCACTTTTGATCATTTGCACCATCATCGGTGGAAAATAACCACAGCGTTCAAGTTGCGTCGCCAAATTTCCACCCTCTGTGACCTTTTCAGCCGCGACATTGACTGCATCTCGAATAACCCAATTGCTACTTACTGCTGCACCAATTTTCAACGCGTCGACCAAAGGAACACCAGATTGCGTTAAGATAGATAAGGTACTTGAAAAGCGGGCGGCATTAATACCTCGTGATAGTTTTCCAAATAATGGCAACTTCAACGTGAGACGATCAAAAGCATAATGCCCTGCGGCAGTCCTTAAAAAACGCACCAATAGAAAGAATCCCAACGCCGATGCAACCAATACAAATGGCCAAGCTTGACGTATAAAATCACTAGCTTTCATTAAAGCAACCGTAATCCAAGGTAGCGCATCTTTACTTTGGTCAAAAGTTTTAACGATATCTGGTACTACATAGGTCATGAGTCCCATTACGATACCGAAAGACATCAACATCAAAATAATAGGATAAATCATTGCACCTTGAATCTTCTTTTGCATCGCAAAGCGATTTTCAGTGTAATCAGCCAATTGATCGAGAATAAGATCTAAGTGTCCTGATCGCTCACCAGCAGCAATCGTTGCAATATAAAGTTCAGGGAATCTGCCAGATTGTTGCATCCCTTGAGCCAAGGAATGACCTTCTAAAACCTTTGATCTTACAGATAACATCAAATTTTGCACGTGAGCTTTTTCGCTTTGTTTGGCAACTGCTCTTAATGCTTCCTCAAGTGGGATCCCCGCAGCAACTAATACGGATAATTGGCGAGTCATCAAAGCTAAGTCATAAGCTGTAAATTTTTTTTGAAAAAAACCACCAGTTCGATGCTTGTCTTTTTGTTCTACAGCATCAACTTGTACTGGAATCCATTGTTTATCCCGAAGCTGTTGTCGAATCTGTCGGGCTGAATCACCTTCTAGCACACCCTTTTGCTGCTTTCCTGAAGCATCGATGGCAGTATATTGATATGCGGGCATGATAATGCTCTAATTTTCCTAATTATGATGTCTTAAGAGTTGCCTTAGACCGTTCTCTTCATTCATATTGATCACTTGCAACAACTTGAACACTCTATCACAAGCATTGGTTATCCACGATAAGTTTTCACCATATTGATTGACGACTATATATGACAAATATTTCAGAATTAAGCCAAATTGTTTATCGAGTGCGCATCGCGGTGCCAGTTTATCTATATGATTGTTTTGATTATGAAGTTTCAGCAGAACAATACCAAACTATACACATAGGTTGCCGTGTTCTTGTTTCGTTTGGTCGTCAAAACTTAGTCGGAATCGTACTTGAAAAGATCGCACCGGAAACGCCATTAGATCCGAAAATCAAACTGAAATCCATCACTGAAATCTTGGATCTGCAACCCATACTCAATGCTACGATCATTCAACTCGCGCAGTGGTCTGCCCAATATTATCAATTCCCCATCGGGGAAGTCATGCATACCACTTTGCCTACATTTTTAAGGCAAGGTAAACCCTATAATTTATTAGCTCACTCTTGGAAAGTTTTAAATTTAGACGCTGAAAAGAAAGTGGCTCGATCTTTAAAACAACAAGAGGCTTATAAAATATTAAAGCTACACCCTCAAGGGACTGCCGAGACGATACTGAATTTGAGTGGTGTGGAAACAGCAACTTTAAAAGCGCTTGAAAAGAAAGAAATCGTCGAATGTAAATTGATTCAGCAGGACTTTAGTCCTGAACCTGTACAGCTGGCTCAAATGCCATTGACTGCAAATGATGATCAAAAAAAAGCTATTCAATCCATTTTAAAAGCACAAAATCGCTATCAAGCATTTTTACTCGATGGTTTAACTGGAAGCGGAAAAACTGAAGTTTATTTGCAAGTTATGCAAGAGGTTTTACAAAAAGGTCAGCAAGTATTGGTACTGGTACCAGAAATTGGCTTAACCCCTCAAACTATCAGTCGGTTTCAATCTCGCTTTCACTGCAATATTGTCTTGTTGCATTCCGGACTGAACGACACAAAGCGCCTCCAAGCTTGGCAATATGCTCAAACAGGAAAGGCCTCCATTATTCTTGGTACACGCTCTGCGATTTACACCCCCATGCCAAATTTAGGGCTCATTATCTTAGATGAGGAGCATGACCTGTCATTCAAACAACAAGAAGGTTTTCGCTACCATGCACGTGATGTTGCTCTCTATCGCGCTTATTTAGAGCAATGCCCCATTGTCCTTGGCTCAGCAACACCAAGTATTGACTCATATCATTTGGTGGAGCAAAAAAAATTAACGATTCTGAAACTCGATGAACGTGCTGCAGGTGCAAGCTTACCTAAAATTCATTTAATTGATCTAAAGATTGCTCAAAAACAGCATGGTATAAGCGAACAACTCATTAAAGAAATTCAAAAAAGACTCAATCAAGAAGAACAGGTACTGATCTTTTTAAACAGACGTGGTTATGCACCTGTCCTGATCTGCGAAAGCTGTGGATGGCAAGCCAATTGTCCCCATTGTGATGCACATTTTACGCTTCATAAAAAACCATATGAGCACCTGCATTGCCATCACTGTGGGACAATTAATCGACTGCCTGATCAATGCCCCTCTTGTCAGCAACACACCTTGAAGCCTATTGGAATGGGCACGGCAAAAGTTGAAGAGAATTTACAACATTTATTTCCAGACTTTCCTGTGGTCAGAGTAGATCGTGATTCCACGAGCCGTGTCGGTAGTTGGCAAAAAATTTACGAGCAAATTCATCAAAGTAAACCGATGATTTTACTTGGTACGCAAATGTTAGCCAAAGGTCATCACTTTCCTTATGTAACCTTAGTTGCAATCTTAGATATTGATAGTGGTTTACTCAGTGTTGATTTCAGAGCAACAGAACGAACTGCCCAATTGATTGTTCAAGTTGCAGGGCGTGCAGGACGAGGTGAAAAAAAAGGTGAGGTTTATCTACAAACTTTACGACCAGATCACCCTCTACTCAACACGCTCATTAATAAAGACTATCGTGCTTTTGCTCGTGAAACACTTCATGATCGTCAAGCTGCTTTACTCCCTCCAATGCGCTATGCAGCATTAATACGTTGTGAATCGCGTAGTCAGGAAGAAAATCTCAATTTTTTAACCAATATGACACAATCGCTCCAACAACATACTGGTGAGCTGATTGAGATTTGGGGTCCAATTCCTGCGCCAATGGAGCGAAAGGCTGGGCGTTATCAGGCACATGTGGTTTTATTGTCATCAGATCGTGCAAAAATGCATTTCTATATACGAGAATGGTGGCCATTCATGCTTCAACAAAAACCTTCAACGATGAAGCTCAGTATTGATATAGATCCTCAAGAGCTAAGCTAATCATGAATAGAGTTAAATTATCAAAGTCGAAGACCTGAATTAAATTTACACAGCTAAAGCAGACACGATTACAATTTCATCAGTCCAACATTCCACTTTAGGGAAGGCCAATGCCATTGTTGTTACAAATCACAATTTTTCTAGCTGCCGCATTAATTTTTGTTCCGCTCGGAAAAAAAATTGGTATTGCGACAGTCTTAGGTTATTTGTTTACAGGAATATTACTTGGTCCAAGTGCATTGAATGTGACCAATGATGCCGAAACATTAATGAAATTAGCTGAGTACGGCGTGATTTTTTTGATGTTCTTAATCGGCCTAGAATTACGCCCTCAGCGCTTGTGGAATATGCGTCACTCTATATTTGTGATTGGAAGTGCTCAAGTCTTGATCACAGGTATAATTCTTGTCGCAACCATTTGGCTGTTCTTCCAACAGCATCTTGCTGCTAGTGTCGTAATTGGTCTTGCCCTTGCTTTATCATCTACAGCATTTGTCATGCAATTACTTGCAGAAAAGCAGCAGCTGAATACCGCGCATGGTCAGCAATCTTTCTCTATTTTACTGTTTCAAGATATTGCCGCTATTCCTTTACTCGCCCTGATTCCCCTACTCGCGGGAAATCAGTCTACACATCATGGTATTGCTTATTTTGCCGCTGTTGTTGCAACGTTTACTGGCTTATTTTTATTTAGTCGCTATGTGATGCGACCATTTTTTAGATTCATTGTACAGAGTGGTGCAACGGAACTCATTACGGCTGCTGGACTCTTCATTGTTTTAGCGGTTGTTCTGTTTATGGATATGCTCGGATTAAGCACCACGCTCGGTGCTTTTCTGACAGGTGTATTACTCGCGGATTCTGAGTTTCGCCATGAACTGGAATCGAGCATTCAACCCTTCAAAGGGTTATTACTCGGTTTATTCTTTATGAGCGTAGGCATGATGACACCGATTGATCTCCTCGTAGATCAGCCGCTATTCATTTTTGGTGGGGCATTAGTGCTGATCAACATAAAAATATTAAGCATGGTTGCAATCGCGCTATATTTTGAATTTCAATGGAAAACCAGTGTATTGATTGCCATTTGTCTTGCTCAAGGAGGAGAATTTGCTTATGTGATCTTAGCTGTTGCGAATACCGAAGGTTTAATTACTCAAGCAGTGTTATCCCCTACGCTTCTGATCATTGCAATTTCTATGGCAATCACCCCTGTCATTTTCTGGCTCGCACAACGATGGCTCATTCCATATCTTGATCGAAAGACTGATAGCGCTGAAGATGTCCCATTACCAGACACTCATTCAACATTAATCATTGCAGGTTTTGGACGCGTCGGACAAATAGTGGCGCGCGTTGCTTATCTCAATCATGTCAGCTTTACAGCCATTGATAATAATTTAGAAAAAATTGATTTTGTGAGAAAGTACGGTGGTAAAATTTATTATGGAGACGCCTCCTCCCCTGATTTATTGAGATCTGCAGGCATCGAGCATGCTAAGGCATTTGTACTTGCTGTAGACGATGTGGAAATGTCGATGAATATTGCTCGCCATTTACGTTTGAATTATCCAATGCTCAAACTCATCGTCCGTGCCCGTGATCGACATCATATGCATTTACTTAAAGACTTAGGCATTGAGCATATTTGGCGTGAAACTTTTCTATCTTCACTCGGTATGGCATTTCGCACCTTAACCGCGTTAGGTTTAAGTCAAGAACATGCTCAACATAGTATTGAAATATTTAGAGACTATGATGAGCGTCTATTAGCTGAGCAACAACGCATCTATACGGATGATCAAAAAGTCTTTGAAAGCTATCGAAATTTCTTAGCGGAACTCGAACAAATTTTTGAAAATGATGCGCAACAACATCAACCACTTTTAGAAAGTTTAGATGAAACCATTGATTCTGAAGTAAGTTCTATAGAACGACGCGCTAAGCACTCGCAAAACCAAATTAATGTTTGTCGAGATGAAGAATTTTAACTTGTGATTTACAATATCGTCACCATCTAGACAGGGATTTGGAGAATTTTATGTCTGATTTACGTCAACGTTTTTTTATTGATAACAGCCCTGTTCGTGGTGAAGTCGTACATCTTGAAGATACGCTTAAAACAATTTTAGCGCAACGCGCCTATGCACCTGCGATTCAAATTTTATTGGGCGAAATGCTCAGTGCAACTGCATTGTTGGCCAGCACACTTAAAATTAAGGGACGTATTAGCCTCCAAATTCAAGCTTCTGGCACCTTAAAATGGGCTATGGCTGAATGTAATCACCTCGGTGAAGTACGCGGATTAGCTGAATATGAAGCTGATCCACGTTTTGAAGAAGCATCAGACAGCAGCATCGTTCTGAAAACTTTGGTCAGTCCAGTTTTATTTATTAATATTGAACCTGAATTTGGCGAACGCTATCAGGGTATCGTGCCTTTAGATCAGCCGAATTTAGCTAAATGCCTCATGCAGTATTATGATTTATCTGCCCAAATCCCAACCAAGATCGTTTTAGCTAGTACTGCTCAACGCGCTGGTGGTCTTTTGATTCAATTGTTACCGCGTAACAATGATGAAGAGCAGCAAAAGGTTGATGAAGATATCTGGCCTCGTCTAACCATGCTCACTGAAACTTTAAAAACAGATGAACTTACTGAGCTAGATGCGCAAGAAATTTTGTATCGCTTATATAATGAAGAAGAAGTCAGACTACCTGAAGCTGAACAACTTCAATTTGGCTGTACATGTTCTAAAGAGCGTTGCTCTACAGCATTAATTCAGGTGGGTGCTGAATCTGTGCGTGAAATTTTAGAACAACAGAACCCTATTACAATGGACTGTCAATTCTGTAACACTCAATACAGATTTACTGCTGAAGAAGCACTCGGTCTATTCGGCGAGCACCTCAGTTAATCCTTAACAGTTCTCTTCGAAAATCAGCAAGTTTTACTTGCTGATTTTTTTGGTTGTAAGAAATTGAAACAATTATTCACCATCTGAACATATTGTAGTCTTCGAAAGTCTGCTCATAATGATTAAAAGTTAATCAACGGTTATTTTTGCTTAATGGCAAATAATTATTATGAGGAACTCGGACTAGATCGCGATGCGAGTCCTGAGGAAATAAAAAAATCATATCGAAAACTGGCTCGGAAATACCATCCCGATATCAGTCAAGCACCTGATGCCGAAAAAAAAATGCAGGCGATTAATACTGCGTATGACACATTAAGTGATCCTTTAAAAAAACAAGAGTACGATCAACAACTCGATCAGTTGAATAGTCAGTCTCCTTTCTCGGATACTAAAAACCATACAAATCATGAATTTTCTGGCTTTGAAGATTTGTTTGGGCGTTTTGGTACAGGTTTTGGTGGAGGTTATGCACAGCGCTCACACCAATATAAATCCCAGCCAATTCGTGGTGAAGATCAACATGCCAGTATAGAAGTGCCCTTACAAGTCGCTTTTGAAGGTGTCACTCAATCCATCCAATTGCGTATACCCACTTTTAATGCATATGGACAACCTGAAGTTCAGCGAAAAACCCTTGAAATTAGAATCCCGAAAGGGATGAAAAACGGTCAACAAATTCGGCTCAAAGGTCAAGGACAAGCTGGTTTATCGGGCGGTGAAAATGGAGATCTTTATATACAGATCCATTATCAAACCACTGACAGCATATATGTCGATCAGGCAGACATTTACTATCACATTAACATTAGTCCTTGGGAAGCTGCTTTAGGCCAAGACATCGAGCTAAAAACCCCCTCTGGAAAGATTAAAGTCAGCATTCCTCAACATACAATTTATGGCAAACAACTCCGTATTAAAGAAAAAGGGATTCCCTCTTCCCCCCCGGGACACCTTTATCTAATCCTGAATATTGTTTATCCAAGAGCAGAATCCCCGCAGCAAAAACAGGCATATGAGCAATTTGCTCAAGCATTTACACATTTCAACCCTCGTGATGAAGGAGGTGAATCATGACAACGATTCAGTACCGAGAAGTGTACAAAAATGGATATTTAGAGGCTGAAATCATTGATGACCAATGTATTTTTGATTTAAAGCATTTTGCCCAAGCATGCGGACAAAGTCCTGAATGGGTTTTGCAATTACTTGAATATGAGATTCTACCTGCTCGTTCTGAGCAAAAAATCCATCAATTTTTTGGTGAAGAACTTACTCGAGCACGGAGAGCTTATCGCTTGCAACGGGATTTTGAAGCAAGTCTCCCTGCCGTCGCCATGATGATGGATCTGATAGATGAAGTACAACAATTGCGCAAGCAAGTGAAATACTTCAAATAAAGCAAGCCCACATAAATGCATGTACTGTTACATGCATTTATTTTTTATTGATTAGAATGAAAGGATTAAACCATCAATGAAAGTTAAAGAATGCAATAAAAAGCTGAAAAACCTTTTCCCTGAGTTCCGTGAACTTATTCAGCCTTTAAGAGAAGAAAACCCTCACTTCGCTAAAATTTTCGAGGAACATGAAACGCTAGATCATGAAATTACGCATTTGGAACTAAATCCAGTTAATGTAATTAATGATGATATTGAGTTTCTAAAGCGAAAAAAACTTAAATTAAAAGATGAAATGTATCGTTTGCTCAAACAAGCGCAGACGAACCTTACTCAGTAATTTCAATTTAATATTATAAAATAACGGTGAATCTGGCACTTATCATTCTGACTTAAAGCATAAGTGCCTTATGTGACGTTGACTATTTTAATCGAGTCCAACGTCCCATTTCTCGGAGCGTACCTTTCAATGTTTTTTGAATCGGTTCATACTCCAAAAATGCAAACAAACCGAGTTGTTGCTGCTGGTTTTGTTGAGCCAACAATTCCATCACACTTTTTTCACCGCGCCCGACCATTTGTCTACGATAAAAATACCAAATTAACAAAAGTGTTGTCACACACATGGCTGTGAGCATATACCAAAAGCCATGCGGTGAGTTTAATCCTGGAATAAATTCAAAGTTCATTCCGTAAATACCTGTAAGAAGAGTCAGTGGTGCAAATACAGCGGTGATAATTGCTAAAATTCTCATATTTTCATTGGTTTGATTGGCCACTGCTGAAAAGTGCAAATCGATAGCGGCTTGTACTGCATGGTTTAACCGAACACTGTGCTTTTGTATTCTTTCAATATGGCTAATTAAATCATCCATTCGGACGAGCATTAAATTTTGCTTCTCTGCCTTACGTTTAGCTTTAATATGATGATAATTTTCGACAATTTCATCTCTTAATTCTTGTAGGCATTCAACCTGTTCTTCACACAAATTTTCAACTTGTTGAAAAGCGGTGATCTCTTGCAGCAGTTGATTCCATCGATTAAATTTTTGATTTCCTTGTAATAGTTCTCTTTGCCAAAATTCCACACGTTTGGTTAGTGGCACACGTAAACCTAAATAGCCATCCACCATCATATTCAGTAATCTAAGCACAATATCTACAGGACTCTGTGCTAATTTTCGTGGAATATTTTGTTGCTCTATAGGTCGTGTTTGAATCGCCTGCACTCTTTCAAGATATGTTTCAAATACACGATTACCTCGTTCATGCACTGTGATTAAAACATTTGATGTCATGACAAAACTTACCGGCGTTGTAACAATGTCCGCAGTTTGTTGTTCAGCTGAATGACCATTCTGAATTTGTATGTGGTCATCTGGGGTGATTAATTTTTTAAAGATCAACAAATCATAATCATCCAATGCATCAAATACGCAAGGATGCTCAAGGTTTTGAATATCTTTAAGATGAAATTCGTTCAACAGAATTCCAGTGTTCTCAAAAATATATCGTTGCCACGTCTCTGTATTTTGAATCAATTCGTGGCGTTCAAAACTCAACCATATAAATTCTGCATCAACATCAGTCGATAATTCTTCACTCAGATAAATATACCCGTCACCTTGATGATAATAATAATTAAACTTTTGCATTTTAGTTATTTTTAAATGAGAACATTTTGATCGTGCCATAAAAAAAGCCTTGTGTAACACTCGTTTAAACGAAGCACCACACAAGGCTTAGAATTAGCTTAAATGATTAAGCTTGTTCAATGTCTTTCATTGTAAGTTTGATACGACCACGGTTATCAACATCCGCAACTTGTACCTTAACTTCTTGACCTTCAGTAAGAACGTCTGTCACATTCGCAATACGCTCGTTCGAGATTTGTGAAATGTGAAGCAAGCCATCAGTACCAGGAAGGATATTGACGAACGCACCGAATTCAACGATACGAATGACTTTACCTGTGTAAATTGTACCTGGTTCAATTTCTGCTGTAAGCGCTTGGATTTTCGCTACTGCAGCCATTGCCGCTGCTTTAGTTTCACCAAATACACGTACTGTACCGTTATCTTCAATATCGATCGCTGCTTTGGTTTCTTCAGTGATTTGACGAATAGTTGCGCCGCCTTTACCAATCACGTCACGGATCTTATCAGGATTGATGCTGATCACTTGGAATGTTGGTGCGTGCATTGAGATTTCAGGACGAGCACGTGAAATCACTTGATTCATCTCATTCAAGATATGCATACGACCTGCATACGCTTGATTCAATGCAACTTCCATGATCTCTTCAGTAATACCTTCGATCTTGATGTCCATTTGAAGTGCAGTAATACCGTTTGCAGAACCTGCTACTTTAAAGTCCATGTCGCCAAGGTGATCTTCGTCACCTAGAATGTCTGAAAGAACTGCGAAACGTTCACCTTCTTTCACTAGACCCATTGCAATACCTGCAACTGGCGCTTTAAGTGGAACACCTGCATCCATAAGTGATAAAGAAGCACCACACACAGACGCCATTGAAGACGAACCATTCGATTCAGTGATGTCAGATACGATACGAATCACGTACGGGAAGCGATCAGCTGGTGGAAGAACTGCTTGAACACCACGACGTGCCAAACGACCATGACCAATTTCACGACGTTTAGGACCAGATTCACGACCAGTTTCACCTACAGAGTATGCAGGGAAGTTGTAGTGAAGCATGAAGTTATCAGTCTTCGTACCTGCAAGGGTATCCACCATTAATGCATCACGTGTATTACCTAAAGTCGTCGTTACTAACGCTTGAGTTTCACCACGTGTGAACAATGCAGAACCGTGCGCACGATCTAACACGCCAACTTGTACGTCGATTGCACGAACAGTTTTAGTATCACGACCATCAATACGTGTTTTACCAGACAAGATATTGTCACGAACTGTACGATATTTAAGGTCTTCAAATAATTCGTTCACTTCATCAGCAATACCTGTTTCATCATTTTCAGGAACGAATTGCGCAATTGCTTCAGCATGAAGTGCATCAAGTGCTGCATAACGGTCTTGCTTAACCGCAATCGTGTATGCTTCAGAGATTTTCGCTTCAAATGCTTCTTTTAATTTTGCTTGAAGTTCTTCATTTTTAGTTGGTGCAGTCCAAGTAGACTCTGTTGCACCCGCTGCTGCTGCGAATTCTTTGATTGCTTGAATTGCAATTTGCATTTCGTCATGACCAAAAAGAACTGCGCCCAACATTTGGTCTTCAGAAAGTTCTTTCGCTTCTGATTCAACCATAAGTACAGCAGCTTCAGTACCCGCAACGACAAGATCAAGATCAGATTGAGCAAGTTGTTCGTGGCTTGGGTTAAGAACGTATTCACCGTTGATTAAACCGACACGTGCAGCACCAATTGGACCACGGAAAGGTGTACCTGCAATTGCAAGTGCAGCAGAAGTACCTAACATTGCAGCAATGTCAGCTTCCATTGTTTTGTCAGATGATACAACTGTCGCAGTCACTTGGATTTCGTTGTAATAACCTTCTGGGAACAACGGACGAATTGGGCGGTCGATCAAACGTGAAATTAAAGTTTCAGCTTCAGATGCACGGCCTTCACGCTTACCATAACCACCTGGGATACGACCTGCAGCATATTGTTTTTCTTGGTAGTTAACAGTCAATGGGAAAAAGTCTTGACCTGCTTTCGCAGTCGGTTGAGCAACAACAGCAACCAATACAGTCACACCACCCATGGTAATCACTACTGTATTTGCTTGACGCGCCACACGGCCTGTTTCAAGCACAACTTGGTGCTGACCGAATTGGAATTCTTTACGAATAATATTAAACATCGACATGTTCTATTTTTTCCTGATTTTATTCTAGTGGAGACCCCTAAGGTTTGGCATTCACAACACAGGTTTTAAATGACAAAGCTTAGAAGCCGACCTCACTAGAAACACTATTTTTAAACACAAAGAAGGAGCGAAACTATTCGCCCCTTCCCCATGATCTAGTCGAAACTAGATCGCCTTTAGTTTTCAGCAATACAGCATTCAACATGCAATAATCCGAAAATAAAGTTTAAATCGAATTAACGACGTAAACCTAAAGCAGCAATCAAATCGCTGTAACGAGTAGCATCTTTACCTTTAAGGTAGTCAAGAAGCTTACGACGTTGGTTAACCATACGGATAAGACCGCGACGGCTATGGTGGTCGTGTTTGTGCTCTTTGAAGTGACCTTGTAAGTCATTGATTTGAGCAGATAAAAGAGCTACTTGAACTTCTGGTGAACCAGTGTCGTTTTCAGCGCGAGCAAATTTAGCAATGATCTCTGCGCGATCTGCGTTTGTTAAAGCCATTCGATTTCTCCGAGATGCTTATTTAAAAGTATTTGATACAAATCAATGACGCTCTTCAAAGCGGAATTGACTGCCGTGCATCACTACAGCAGCGTGCTATTTTAAAGGAACCCCCCTCAAAAAGCAAAATTATCCGCTCAATAACTTCTGGCAGAAACAATCATCAATTCATGTCGTTAAAGATACTGACTTTTGTTTTTTGGCAGGGCAAACTTGCCTGTTATAAAAACAATGAAACATGGAATGAACGTGAAATTACTCTCTACAAATACGTGCATAGCACCAAAAGACTTAACTACGATCACTCGTCATAAAGACGAAGTTGCGCCAGAACTTGGGGGAATGACGCAACAGCAAATTGATAAAATTTGGCACAGTGTTGAAGCACTTTATCGTACTGGCAATCATCCAATGATCAGTATGTGTTTACGTCGCAAGGGTCAGATATTAATTAATCGCAGTATTGGTTACACAGAACTTGGTCCAAACTATCAAACAGACCCTTCTAAAGTTACGACACCAGAAACACCGGTCTGTATGTTTTCTGCCTCTAAAATCGTTAATGCCATGTTAGTGCACTTGTTAGATCAACAAGGGAAAATTAACTTACTTGATCCAGTGAGTCGCTATATTCCAGAGTTTGGTGTTAACGGTAAACGACGCGCCACCATATTTCATTTGTTATCACACCGTGGCGGTATTCCTAAAATTGAAACTGAGGTCACTCCAGAACTTTTATTTGATCGTCAAGGGATCCTGGAGCATCTTTATGCAGCAAAACCGATTGCACCCGTAGGCTCGCAACTCTCTTATCATGCTGTAACTGCTGGATATATTTTAGGAGAATTGGTTGAACGTGTAACAGGACAAGATATTCGTGATTACTTGCACGAACATATTGAAAAACCAATGAATTTACCTTTCTTCAACTATGGTTTAAAACCAGAACTACGTCATTTAGTTGCAAAAAATTATCCAACTGGGATTCACCCTGTCTTGGGGACTGACCTATATCTCAATCGTGTATTAGGCGGAGGACTGCAACTGGCAGTGGATGTCACCAATGATCCCCGTTTTATGGATACCGTCTGTCCTGCAGGAAATATTTACACCAGTGCTGAACAAGCCAATCGCTTTTTTGAAATGTTACTCAATGGTGGTCGTTATCAAGACCAGCAAATTATCAATTCAGAAACGGTTTTCAGAGCAACACTCCCTACATCCAATACAACAATAGACCGTAACCTTTTAGCACCTATGCGTTATGCACTTGGTCCGATGTTAGGCAGTAATCCAATCGGTGTATTTGGCCCAAATACTGGACAAGCTTTTGGTCATCTAGGTTTCTCGAATATTTTATGTTGGGCAGATCCTCAACGGGATATCAGTGTATCGTTCTTAAATACAGGGAAATCTGTGTTAGGCACACATTTAGCCGCTTTAGCAAAAGTGCTATATCAAATATCCAACCAATGCCCAAGTATTCCTAAGGAAAAAAGACGCGCGTTATTTGGAACTGATCAATCTGAAACTGAACGTGTTTAATATCAATGTAAAAAAGGCATCATTTAGATGCCTTTTTTTAAAGTTTTCATCTATTAGCTATTAATTAACCACTACAGATTGTCACAAATAAGAAAGTACGACAGTTACGTTGTGGTGCTGGAGTTGGTGTTGGCGTAGGAGTTGGCGTCACTACAGGTGGCTCAACAACAGGGGGTTGTGGTGCTGGAGTAGATGGAGCACCATTTAACGCAGCAATTAAATTCAAACGAGGTGTGCGAATTGAGTTACGATGATCCGTAACCAAAGTTCCCGTAGACGTCATACGTGCAACAATTTGATCCAATGATTCATTCGGGAAAGCATTATTCGCACGTAACACAGCAACAGCCCCAGCGACGTGAGGTGCAGCCATTGAAGTACCATCCATTGTATATCCGCCAGCGGTAATACGTGAACCAGGCGCCAATAAAGTTAAATTACGACTCGAGTTACTGAAACACGTTACTTTGTCGCTATAAGTTGCACTGTCAGAGCAATTTTTAAATCCAATTGAACCTACATTAGCATCATAAACCGCTCCTACACTGACCGCACCCGCAGTACATGCTGGATAGGATATACCACTCAGATGGCTATCATTACCAGATGCAACAACTGGTAATACCCCATAGCCTCTCAACTTCGAAAAAGAATCTGTAAGTACGGAACTAGTACAAGTTGAGGAATAACTACGTCCATTACCAATGCTTAAGTTTACAGATTTAATGTTTTTGCTTTGGGAGTGGTTCGCCACCCAATTCAAGGCAGCCACTAGATCATAATCGTATGCCGGCCCCCATCTCTAGAGGTACTACCAGTGAAGACATCAAGCATGACAATTTTTGCACCTGGTGCAACTTTAGAAGCAATTGCTGCAACGTTAGTTCCATGTCCATTAACATCTAACTGATAGTCTTCTCGAGCAACCTCGACAGTTTCTAAAACTTTACAAGTCGATGATGGTACACCTGGCGCTGTACAATTACCAAAATCTGAATGTCGGTAATTAATACCTGTATCTAAGATAGCAATTGTTGTCCCCTCACCAGTATAGCCTTGCGCAGCCGCAGGTACTTGACCAATTAATGGTAGACTTTGAGATGCTGTCGTATAAGAAACATTATTTGGATAAACTGCTTTTACATTCGAGTCATTCAATAAGCTTACGAGCGTGTCACGCTTTTGAACGCGATGAAAGCTATATGGTAAAGCATTATAATCACGTAGTAATTGAATACCACCTAAACGTATAAACCGCGATTGAATCGATTGCTTCTTTTGAGCAAGATGTTCACGAAGTTGAGTGCGATTATTTTCTAAATGATTAGTGTCAACATGATATTCAACGATTAAATCATTTGAACTGTTGTTCAGTAATGCCGACAGATTAATACCACCTTTCGACACTTTTTGTTTTGCCTGATTGTTCAATTGAGCGTTAGCTGCTACAGGACTCATCTGAGCCATCGCAGTTCCGACCATCAAAACACTCAGACATGCGCTTAATGATAAAGTTTTAAACATAATTATTCTCCGTTGTTATGTTTTTAGTGCGCAGGGTAAAAAATTACACTTGATTGGCTGGATCAGTTTCTGGATCAATAGGCTTAATCGAAAAATCGCTCTTCGGATCTACTAAATCTGGAGAATCAGTAACAGGCATCTTCTCAGACTCATTTAAATCTTCGACTTGATCTTCGTTAGGCGATATTGGCGTTTGCTGTCCACTCTCAGGAGCAGATAGAGAATCAATCTGAGCGACTGAGGAAGTGTTTTGATCTGCAGGCTTAAAACATTTATACAACCCAAACAGAACAACACTCACCAAAATGATTAAAATTATGAATTTTTTCATGTTTTTTTTGTAAAGTGATAATTTTTACGCACTTTAATAGAATCGTTAAGTCAAAACAAGTATAAAGATGCCTAAAAATTAAGATTGAGATAAACGGTTAAAAAAGGCCCTATGACAAGTCATAGGGCCTTTTTTGCGCTGTAGATTCTTATATTTTAGTTATGATTCTGTTATTTATATTTTTATTGTAAGTGCTGCACACACATTTATTATTAATACGGTCCTTGTTCTTAAGGTTTCATTTCCTTATATGACTATTTTGCCAGATTCATTATGCAACACAAGTCGCAGTTTTCTGATCTTTATGTAAGAAATTGCGTACATTATGTAATCAATTTAATCTTATATGTATATAAAAAAGCCCTGTAGTCTCTCCCAAAACTACAAGGCTTAGCGGCTGTAAGTTTCCTCTTTTATCACTTACATCATTGTAAGTTCGCAGTCTCTCGACTATAAATTATTGTAATTATGCGATATTGCTCAACTTTCCGTGTTGAACCTTTTATGCAAGCAATCATCGCAAAAAATTGTACGAAGCTCTATGCGCCAATTTCTCGAATCCTTGTAAGATATTTCCTACAAAGGTTTTCTATTTTCAACCAATCGTTAAATATTAGATATAAATAAAGTGTTTAATTTATTCAATAAACCTGTTTTTCTTATTGTTTTAATGTTTATTGCCTCAAATAAAGCATCAGTATCCACCAATAAACTGACTGCTTTTTTTGCCCTCGTAATCGCGGTATACAATAATTCTTGGCTCAATAGACGTGACGCAAACTCATCTAATACAACTGCAGTGTGTTTAAATTCAGAACCTTGCGACTTATGAATGCTCAGCGCATAACAGGTTTGCATTGACTTTGGTAAACGTGATGCTGGAAACCATTGGTCAAGACTTGGAAAATATACTTCAAATTGATCAGCAAACTGGCGATGTCTGAGACATATCCCAATATCACCATTAGAAAGCCCGAGTTGATAATCGTTATATGTCATCATGACAGGGCGACCAATATACCAAAGGTCGTGTCGTGATATCCGCATGTGCTGAAATAGCTCCCTTTCAATTTCATCATTTAAACGATTCAATCCCAAATGTCCATGTCTCACTGCAGCTAAGATCCTATAATCATCAAATTTTTGGATAATTTCAGCCACATCCTGCTGCTGATATCCATTTCTGACATAAAGGTTGAGTGCTTTAAAGTAATCCGTAAACCCCGAGCTTAATTTAAGGTAATAGGCTTTTAAATCTTGATCTGAATATTCTTTATTCAAATACTCTAGTTGAACAAGATCCTCTTGAAGCTCAGCTAAATTAATCTGTTGGATTTCAGATGCTCTACAAATCTCCTTCTCAAATTTAGCCAATACCTCAACTTTCGAGCTTTGTAGTGAGCATTGATGTGACTGGATGAACCTTGCCAAATCACCGATTTTTGCACCTGCTTTGAATCTTCGACTGGTCACTAAATTGACGTGATGGTCATTAAGCGCTTTTACTTGTTGTAAATCCGCCAATACCATCCCCACATCAACCGAGGCCAACTGCTGTGCATCCCCTATCAAGATCAAACGACATTGGTCTGGAATTGCTTCAAAAAGCATCGTCGCGAGATTGAGATCGAGCATTGAGGCTTCATCAATCACCACCACATCATAGGGTAATGGCTTTTTCAGACTGTATTTAGGTTGAGCGCTATGCCCTAAACCCAGAAGACGGTGAATCGTTAACGTATTTTGCTGCTTTAAGTGGGCAATATCCAAACCCATATTGAGCATTGCATCGTCATTTAATGAGTTTTGCAATGCTTCTTTCATTCGCTGTGCAGCTTTCCCTGTCGGTGCAGCCATTGCGATTCTTAACTGATGATTCGACTCATTTAATACGGCAATAATACGCGCTAGAGTATACGTTTTCCCTGTACCCGGACCACCTGTAATCATACTCAGCGCTTGCCTTGATACTATTTCTAAGGCTTGCTTTTGAAATGGATCGATTAATAATTTTTCATATTTTGTGCAATCTACAGGCACTATCGTTTGCTGCTTTAAACGATAAACTTGTTGAGCTAAACGCTGCTCTAATTGCCAATAGCGATATAAATACAAATAGTTCTGATCATAAACAAAAGGCGCGACCTGTTGTTCTGCAAGCTCTGCGCTCACGAGCAACTTACTCAGATCTTGGATAACCTCCCCTTTCAAATCAATACAACTATCGCCGACAGTAGATGCCATCAGAACTTGTTCAATGGTGTTAATGGATTGTTCATTTAAATCATCTGATGAAAGATACTGATTTAGGATATATTCAGCCCAAGTTGTTACCCATTGAGGAACATCAACTTTTTCATTCTGATTAATTTCCACACAGTTATCCTCATAGTTATCTACACATTTATCATCAATATTATCCACAAGATAAATTAATGATTAATAATAAATTCATTTAAATATTCATGCTATTTTGCTGTTTTTATCCTCAGCAAAATAGCCCAATATTGCATCTAATCTTAGAATAAATTCTGAACTAGGACGCCAATAATTAAATCCATATTGGTCAGTGCCATTCATCCCACGTAAATATAAATAACTGGCACCACCAAGATCTCGATCGATGTTGTAATCATCAATATGAATACTTAAATAGCGATGTAATGCCACCAAATATAGGGCTGCTTGTAGCCAATAACTTGCATGCGTCATGCTCAGCTGAATAGCTTGAGCTGAATAGTCTTCCACATGATTTCCGAGATAATTACTCTTATAGTCGGCAATGTGATAGCGCTCTCCATCATAATAAACCAAGTCAATTGAACCATTGAGGTAACGTGCTGAATTTGCAGCATTGAATTCGGGCATATTAAGCCCAAACTCTAAAAATAATTGCTGAATACGCTGAATACCAAATATTCGGTCTGCTAAAGCCAAATAGAATGGAAATTCAGCCAAATGTGCTTCAGGTACTAATTGTTTGAGTCGAAATTCAGGTTGAATAGGTGTCTCTAAAACCTCTGCTAACCATTCAGCCATCATTTCTAACAGATGTTGCTCGGCATCATGATGTTGATGAAAATCTGATTGAAATTTAGCGAATAATTGCTCCCATAAACTCGAATAGGCATTTTTAAAACGGCGGCGAATTTCTAATGTCCAATCTCGGCGATCTTGAAAATCGATATGTTCAAAAATTTCATGTAGGAAATTTCCAGCTAATGTTCCCATCGGAAAATGAGCACGAATCCAACTCAAAGGTTGTTGATGATCCAAATCCTCAAATTGATATGGAGTCACGAGCGTCACAGCATTGACCTCATCACTCGCATGATGTTCAATCATATCTTGAGCCGCCATACGATCTTTAATTTGTTGATGACTCAAATGTTGTGCGAGATAACTAAAACTGGTTTTGGCTCTAGGATAAAAATGAACTTGAGGATATTTCTGCGCAATCATTTGAACATTATGATGTTCTTTTTTTGCGATTACTTTCTCAGGGCATTGCTCTAAACATGGCTCATCTAAACTGAAAGCATGCTGAAATTGGTTCGCACCATGACCACGCCAAAACGCCAAGCCATAAATAGATTGCCCTTTTTGATCACTCATCATTGAATAAACGCGGTGTTGTGCTCGAGTTAAGGCCACATACCATAATCGTCGATGCTCTGCCAAAGCACGTTGGTCATGTTGCTCAACCTCTAATGGTTCCAATAATTCTTCACGCTTTAACGCCACGACACGTTGTGCGACGGACTTTCCAGTTCCATGATCCTGCACTTCACGAATTGAAAAGTTAAGTTCGCTTCGATCTGACAGTTTACGATCTGCGCCAAGCAAGAATACAATCTTAAACTCCAATCCTTTAGATTGGTGAATAGTTAAAAGGTGAACGCCCGCTTGATTACTCAACTGTCTTTCAATTTCCCACTCTCTTTCCATCGGATTTGAAAGCTGCCGCATATACCAATGATAAAGGGTATGCATACCTCTTAACTCATCACTGTTTTGGCTCAACAACTCTGAAATGTGTCGTAGATTGACCACTTCGCGTTCATTGTCATAGCTGAATTGCTCAACCAAGTTTGTCCAAACTTTGAATTCTGTGAGGAAACTTTGCCATGCTGTTAAAAAGCCTTGGCCCATCCACATTTCACGAATTTCTTCAAATTTCGTGATAAATAAACTTAAGCCATCTGCTTGAATTTGAAGTTGCAAAAAACGATGTAAATTAAAACCCATCAATCGTGTAAGTAAAGCTCTCTTTAATTTAGCTTCATCAAATGGATTCATGATGGCTGTCAAAATTGCACCAACATCTCGAGCAATTCCACTTTTGAAGACACTTTTTCGTGAAGGTCGATTTACAGGAATGCCTAACATCAATAAGTGATGATGAACTTTATCTAAATCAGGATTGTTACGAGACAAAACAGCGATATCATCTGCCTGAAGCTCAATACGTTGCCCCTGCTTTTCGAAATATAGCTGACTTTGGGCAGCCTGATTGAGCAAATCCCGTATCTTCCAAGCAACCTGCTCTAACTCGTGTTCCTTATCATTTACTTGAACCCAACGAAGCGGAGCATAATTTTCTAAACCGGATTGGATCAATACTGGATGCGGTCGAGTACCTGCTGTAACAGGCGTATATTCAACTTGCTCACCAAAATCCATTTGTTGTTGAAACAAAGCATCGACGACTTCGACCAATGGTTTCACTGAGCGATGATTATGCACAAGTTGGTAAAAACGCCCTGCTTTAGTTCCAACATCTTGATATGCTTTTAGGAACGTGAGCATGTCTCCACCGCGGAAACCGTAGATCGCTTGCTTACGGTCTCCCACCATAATCATACAACCCTGCTTCACACGACTTGGATGTCTCCAAATCTGCGCCAACATATCATCTTGATCTTGGTTGGTATCCTGAAACTCATCCACTAAAATAAGTGGGTAACGCGCGTGAACGTACTTTGCAAACTCCTGACCTTGCGCTCCCTGCAGTGCTTCGGCCAAAGTTCGAATTTGCTGTGAAAATGTGGTTTCTGATTTTTGCTGTAACAACTCTGGCAAACGTTGTTTTACTTGTTGTGCTAAATAATATTGTAAATAACTCTCCAAATGCTCGAGTTGTTGGTTGAGCTTGTCAAACTGTTTAAAAAACTCAGCAAGTTCAACAATAATAGGATGTTGCTCAAATGCCGCCAAAACATCGACGGGACATTTATTGAGAACTTTTTTTCTTAATTCATTCAACTGACTAAGATGAGTGCTGAGATGCGACGCAAAAATGACTTCAATGCCTTGGGATTTAACTTGATCAAGGAATTCAGGCAACAACTGCGTGAGTGTAATTTTTAATTTATCTTGATCGCGCCACTTCTTTGCGACTACAGCATAATACTGCCCTTCAGGATCATAAAAGTCTGTTAATGAATCTAGCGTTTCAAGCTCGATCTGTATGAAGCGCTCTGCATGAGTTCTGAAAGCGTCTACATCTATGGTCGGCGCTGGCACTGCTTTGAAATAAGCAGAGGAAAAATTCAAACTCGTTTCAATTAAATCGATATAAGCATCTTGTGACTTAATTTTTTTCTTAAGCAGCAAATAATCTACAGTTGATTGAGGCTGCTGTTGAATCCATGCCCGTAATTCATCATGAATTAACTGAACCGTATATTGTTTTGCATCATTGGTGATTTGCATTCGTTCAATTTTACCGCTCTCAAATGCAAATTCACGAAGAAGCTTTTGGCTAAAGCTATCCAAGGTCCCAACAAAGAGTTCTTCAAGCTGATCTATCACCAATTTTAAACGTGCACATGCATGTGCAATCAAGCCAGAAAATTGATTTAAAATCACTTGATATAAAATATCTGATTCTAATTTTGCACGCGCCTGAACTTGATCTTGAGTTAGCTCACGACATGACTCTAAAAGTCCAAGTACCTCGATTAAACGTGCACGAATTCGACTTTTCAATTCAGCCGCTGCTTTGCGTGTAAATGTCGTCGCAATAATCTGCTTTGGTAAATATTCTTCTAATAAAATTCTGACCATGAGGCTGGAGAGCGTATACGTTTTTCCAGTCCCCGCAGAAGCCTCAATCCAATGCAATCCAGTGAAATGCATATCCACAATTGGCTGATATGAGACTATAGGCTTTTGACTCATATTTCAGCCTCCGATTGATACATATATATCGGCTGATATAAGACATAAGCAAACTGATCACACGCTTGTTTTAATAGGTGCTCAGCATCTAAATCTTGTAAAATATACTGCCAATCTCGGTGCAAATGACTTTCTTCGCTGTCATTTAAACTATAACTCAGAAAGGCATCGCTTTTATTCCACTCATTTAATAGCTTATCGAAGTTGTTTAACTGCTGATGACCCTCTTCATCAGTGACCCATTCTAATGCTTTTCCATCTACCGCAAGTTTCATCAGCAATGCTGCAGGTAAAACGAGAGGCTCTATCTGAGCTTGTTTATATGCATGAATCCATTGGGAAAGCATATCCTTAGCTTGTTTCGTCGTCACGCCAGTACACATGATGGTTTTATCGCTAAAGATTTGGATGCGCTGCATTTCAGTTGCAAGGTGATCTGGTAAGTCTCGATAACTTAACCAAAATAAGTATTCTAACCACACATGTGCTCGTCGTTGTGCGCGTGCACTGGATGTTGAAACACTCACCCAACTCGTCTCATCCCCTTGAGGAACGGTCACTTGAAGATGTATATCATCTATTGCTATGACGCGCTGAGTGATTTTGGTCGGCTCATCAATATAGTACTTTTGCCTTTTTAATAACTGCTGATGTTCTAACAGACTCATTTTCAAACTGACTTCTTGTAATTTACCGACAGGAAGCTGGTCACTGAGTAATTCAGTCTGAAGCTTCGAAACATTAGGCTGCTGTTGTAAAAAGTCACGAATAGAGTATCGCGCCAATCCATCTAATAACAACGGCTCATTCACCTCAGGTAAATCCTGATCCTTTAAATTAGATACGCCTACGGTTTTTAAATAAAGACGCGCAGGAAAACAAATATCTTTGATCCATTGTTCAGCATCCAAGACCATGATGTCCTGATTCAATTCAAGCGTGGTATTAATCCAAGCCTCTCTATGACCACGTTGATCCTGACGATTGAGGTTAGAAGCCACGGCATACCATTCATCTTCATAGCGCTGATGCTGTTGCTGAAAACCATCAGGATCAAAGGGTTGCAAAGGATGTACCGTGTAGAGTGTGCTCAAATTCTGATGAACTTGAATGCCATCAATATCAATGAGAGGATTCGAGGAAGATTGATCTGATGTTTTTATGATCCACGCGAGATGTTGGAGTAATTCCTGAACACTACTCGATGGATCTCGTACTTCACCATCGGCTACATCAAAACCATTATAGAATAGCCAGAGATTATCTTTGGCCAATAACAAAGCGTCTAAAAAAGCACCTTGATCATCGTCCAAACGTGATCGATCACCAATCATTGGCTTGAGTAAATCCATTAAATCAAAAGGTAAATGACTCTCCCGATTTGGAAACTTCCCCCCATCTAAATTCATCATGACGATTAACTTATACGGTATTGGCCGAATCAAACCAATTTGACTAAATGTAATTTGTCCAGTTGGCAATGCATAATCAAGTTGCGATTCAAGGGTGCTTTGGATTTCAGTCAGAATATAGCTCAAAGGCAAACGTATGTTTTTAAGAATGGCTTGATCATGTTCTTCATAGAAATTTGCCAGCGTTAGCATTCTTATTTGCTTTTGAATAATCTCTTTAATCATCTCTAACGAGCTTACACCAGCGCTTTCAAACTCATTAACTTCTAAAATTAAACGATTGAGCCAAAATTCAACATGCTCTGACGTCTCTTGATCATTTTCGATTTCAATCATCGTGAGCCAATCTCGACGCTCTACAAAGTGCTTATATATTTCAATGAGCGTGGCAATTAAGTGAAAATCACCCGAGTCCACTACATGAGAACTTAAGGTCTCCTGAAACATCGCATGAACTGGAACAGCCACACCCAGCGCCAAACGATCTAAGGCATACTTAAAACTGAACCGATAGTCTTGATCATACTCCGCCAATGTTTTTTGCAGATGTTGCTCATCCAAACCTCGTCGAAATCCCGCTTGTCTCAACAACGATAAGATGCGCTCAGTCCCGTTAATGTCTAAGCAATATCTCACCTGGGTCGCTGCTAAGTTCAACCAATCAGCAAAATCATCAATGGTAAATCGACTTTGTATCAGTTCAATTCGCCCTAACACTGAACGCCATGCCAATACTGTATCTAACTGCGTGATACCAGCTAGCTTTACTGGCAGATAAACACCTGTTGCAGTATTTTTTTGCGGAAACACACTCCGTATCAAAGGCTCAATTTGTTTCAGATCAGGCGCAAGAACTAAAATATCACTCGGACGGCGTGGTGCTTCTGCTGTTGACTGAGCAAGCCATCGGGTCAATTGATCTTTTAAGACTTCAAGCTGTCGTACAGCGGAATGACAAACATGAATGTGGATTGAATCGTCTGCTGGATCTAATACATAACTTTGAGCTTGAGGTTCAACCAAATGTAAAATATCTGATTGCAATTGGCTCAGTAAATGCTGCGGTGCTTCATCCACAAAAGCATCTATCCATTGCCCCTCATCACCCGAGGAAAGGTTAGACAACAGAGAAAAGTGATCACGTGCCTGCTTTCCCATTCGTGTTAATAAGGGATGTCTGGACTCACGTGCCAGCCCATTAAAGCTCAGACTAAAATTCTCAAAAAACTGCTCAACTTCATTATCAGCTGGTTTTCTTTGATGCTTTTGCTGAAACTTTTCGATATATCGCTCTTTGAGCTTTAAGTCATATTTTTTTTTCCAATTCGGATCGACACTATCCGCCCAATATTCTTGTGAGGGATTGTAATGCAAAATCAACACATCAATGTACTGACCCAAACGGCGCAAAAACTGTAATTGACTTGGTGGTAAATCCAAGAGTGTAAAAACGATCAGTTGCTGTGGTAGTTTTTTGAGGGCTATTTTCTGTTGCTGTTCATCACGAAGTACACCCCAAAAATCATGATCAATACTTTGCATTTCAACAAAGTCTTCATGAAAAATATTGAGCCATAACCAACGTTGCCAAGCCTCTAATTGTTGTGCCTGCGAAAATTTAAAACTGGAATCTTGATCGTTTAGATATTGTAATTGTTGTTCAATATTGAGTGCTTCATTACGCCCCCATACCTGAATCCAATTTTCAGGACAACGACAATCATATTCACATGCTCGGCGACAATCTGCTCGATAAATCATGTAATTGCTGAACAATTTTGACACTTGATCAGACACCCAATACAACATGCTCATTTTTTTTCGATATTGTTCATTTGACTGTTCAATACGTGCTGCGCTGTCATAGATACGTGTGATTAATGGGAATAAAGGATGTTCAACCTCAAGCTGATTATGCGCACGCTGTATAAAAGGTTTGAGTGCTTGGAAAATACGCCACTTCATAATCAGACGTGGAATATTCGCTTTACGTACTTTATCTTTGTCACTCAAAATTTGCTGGTAGGCATACCATTGAAAGCCACGAATACGTTGATGGAAAAATGTATTTGCACTGATGCCTTGGTGCTCAGATAACCGTTGGGTTAACCACTCTTGCATTGCCGCAGAAGGCACCACAAAATGTTGTTGCTGTAGGACTGCAAATGGGTTGTTCGTGGGACGCTTTTGAGTTGTGATGATGCCTTGTACCAAAACTTCAATGCGCTGACTTTGAATTACATGAATTCCCATAAGGTCCCTTTCACCATACAACGAACACGTTATGAAGTTGTGTGAACAAAATCATAAACATAAATTACTATACATCTTAATCTGACTATGTCACTTTTACTTTATGACTTTAATAAAACTTTCATCTCGCGCTATGTTCATCATGTGATGGATCGAGAACCATAGACTTTGATTAGGTGATAAATAAATGAAAATTGATAAAATTCCAGAAACAATCGACCCAAATTTAAATTTAGAACAAATTCGAGATGAATGTCTTGAACTCGTCAAAAAACGCTCTTATGTTTCAGCAGGTGTTGCTGTCATTCCTGTGCCCTTTTTAGATGTTGTGATTGACGTAGGTATGTTGTCAATTTTAATTCCAGAAATTAATGCTCGCTTTGGCTTAGCTCCTGAACAAATCAGCGTTTTTGATCCTCAAACCAAAAAAATCCATTGGAACGAACTACGCAAACGCGGTTTCGAGTTTTCTGGTCTAGTCGTGGCTCGTACTGCCGCTAAAGCTTCGCTGAACAATATGGCAGCCAAAGTGTTGACCAAGCAAGTGACTAAGTTTATTCCATTGGGCGGTTCAATTATTGCAGCTAGCTTGGGTTATATTGTCATGAAAAAAGTGGCTGAGGCTCATGTTGAAGAAAGCTATAAACTTGCCAAAAGCATTCAACAAAAACAACAAGCAAATGTTGTGAAATACGCTTAACCCATAAAACCTTATACGTATAAATAAAGCCCTGTAAGGGCTTTATTTATACCTCTCACCAGCTCTAAACATCTACTTTTAATTGTTTCAAAATTGCCTTCAAAATTTCAAGGCGTGCAGTATATTTATCATTGGTAGCAATGATATACCACGGCGCATCTTCGGTATTTGTTCGGTGGAGCATGTCTGCTGCAGCCAATAAATAATCATCCCAACGTTTGCGATTACGCCAATCTTCAGCCGTAATTTTAAAACGCTTATGCGGTGTTTCCTCTCGTGCTTTGAAACGATTGGCTTGCTCTTCTTGACTGATGGCCAACCAAAACTTAATAACGACTGTTTGCGTATCTACTAGATCTTTTTCAAAGCGATTAATCTCATCATATGCACGTTTCCACTCCACATCCGTTGCAAAACCTTCAACTCTTTCCACCAATATACGACCATACCAAGAGCGATCGAAAATCGAGATTTTTTCATCTTCAAGCAGTTTATTCCAAAAACGCCAGAGATAAGGCCGCGCCAATTCATACTTTTCGGGCGCAGAAATGTTATAAATTCCATATTCTCTTGGATCGAGCTTTTTCACAATACGCTTGATCGCACCACCTTTACCTGCGGCATCCATCCCCTCAAAAACGATCACCGTTTTTTGTCCTTCTGCGCGTAATGCTTCAGCGACCTTCTTGGTCAGTTTCTTGAGTTCAGCCTTATACTGATCTTTTTCAAGTACTGCTTCATTGGGGGACGTTAAAATTTCTGGGATATCCGCTTGATGCCATTTTTGGCGCTTTTTTTGAGGATGATTTGGCAAATCTTTCAGTCGCGCTAATACAACTTCTGCGAATTTCTGATCACGACATACTTCATCTTCACAATCGATAATGACCCAGTCTTGGGTAAATTTTTGACGCAATCGTTGCACATTTTCATATTGTTTTTTATTGCGCCAATCCAGCCCATGCAATTTATGCCAACGCTGCTCCGAAGGTTCAATTTTATCTAAACGCTTCTGTAATGATTTCCACGATAAATCAAACCAAACTTTCACGACATCAACATGATTATTTTTTAAATCCTGCTCAAAGCTTTGCATTTGCTGCAAATAATTTTCGAACATGGTTTCATCAAATGGTTTTGAAACATGTAAGGATGTGGCTAAAAGATCACTATACCAATTTCCAAACATGACGATCATTTGTCCTTCAGCAGGAATATAACGTGCATAAGGTTGCCAATATGGGATATTCGGCTGAATAAGGTGAGGAGGGTCAGCTTTGACTTTCAAATATCGTGGATCAACCCATTCTCTTAATTGCTTAACCGATTCTCCTTTACCTGCTAACTCAATGCCACTTACCAACACCACTAAGCTTTTGGCATTTTTCTTACCACGTGTATCTTTGAGAGCATATTGCGCTTCAATTAAGTCTAAATTGATCTGATCTGCATCAAATATTTTGTTCTTATCTTCGGGTTGATCAGTATTTTTATCAAATTGTTGTTTTGGTTCAGACATAGCCCACTCAAAATTATTGTATTTTCGACAGTATACGCAAGGAACAGTATCAACTTAAATCTTCAGGTACAATTTATTGCAATTGTCTTTTCATCCATGACTGACCTGAAAGGTTTTATTTTAGATTTCAACAGTCATAGTCGAGCGCAATCCAACCTATTATGCTTTTTTCAGTCCTTTTAATTGAGCTAGAACATGTCCAAACTTGCTGCATTAGATCAACTTTTAGAACAATACAAACAACTCAATTATCATCAGGATCCGGCACTTAAACAAAGGTTAAATGATGCTCAAAATTGGCTAAAACAGCGCATACTTCACACACATGCTGAGTTATTCGCTGAAGACAAAAATAAGCTGATGGCTCAATATTTTATTAACCGTCTTTATGGTGGCCCTGAATTTGATGACCTAGCATTGCAAATCGAACGTTTACTAAAATACGCACACAAAGCTGAAAAAATCATTCCAGAAAATGCCATTAAAACTGGGTTAAAATCTGTAGGACTGGCGGTCTTGGCGATGCAACTGGATGAACAAGTTGCACAGTATTTACTCCAACATTATCCAAAAGACCAACCAATTACTGATGAAATGATGCGTGAAACTTTAGTGGCTTTAGATCAAGAGCAAGCGCGCCATGAACAACTCAATCTGTTGGATGAGCTCGGTCTGAGTCTGGACAAATACATGCGTTCATTCATCATGCACACAGCGTTTAAAATGTGTAAAGGTGCAGCAAGCAAATATAATTTTGAACTGATGTATGACTTTATTGGTGAAGGCTTTGTCGCTATGAAACCAATGAAATCGGCTGCGACCTTTATTCGGAGTTTTACAGAAAAAGAGCGAATCATTGTAAATAATGTCCACTCAGGGAAAGAAAATCCCTTCCAAATCGCTTAATTAGAAATCATTAGCAAAGATTCTGATCAGCCGAAAAAGCGTAAAAGCGTCTGGTCAGAATATCGAAAATAAAAGAACATCTTCTCATTTCATGGATGAAACTTCGCTTTAATTCTGTATATTATTCATATCAATTGCATAATCTAGACTGAAAAAAACTGAAGAATCTGTCATTATGCAGTTTAATTCAGATTTAATATTATTTGTGTTCAGGAGTGACTCGAATGTCTAATGAAAATCAACAGCCTCATGCTCAGGTTGAGCCGGCAAATAATAAAGACAACGTGAGTCCTTTTTTAACAGATCCATTACCAACTGGCGCACCTCAAGGTCAGCAACAATCGCTACAAGAGCAACTGACAGATACGCCAGTACATTCTTCAGTGCCGAAATATAATTTGCCACGTGGTGCGAATACTGGAAACGTTGGACCAACGACACACTTCGGTTATAAAACCGTAAATTCTGAAGAGAAAGCGCAAAAAGTCGCTGAAGTTTTCCATTCAGTTGCCGCGAAATACGACATTATGAATGACTTAATGTCATTTGGTATTCATCGTTTGTGGAAACGTTTTGCCATTAATATGTCTGGCGTTCGCCGTGGGCAACGCGTTTTAGATATCGCTGGTGGTACTGGTGATTTAGCGAAAGTATTTAGCCGTGAAGTTGGTCCTACTGGGCATGTTGTATTATCTGATATTAATGAATCCATGCTGAATGTAGGTCGCGACCGTCTGATCGACGCGGGTTGTACCAACGTTGATTTTGTACTGGCGAATGCTGAAACCCTCGAGCCTTTCGAAGACAACAGTTTTGATTTACTCACCATCAGTTTTGGTCTACGTAATGTAACAGACAAAGATGCAGCGCTTGCAGCAATGTATCGTGTACTTAAACCAGGTGGTCGCTTACTTGTATTAGAGTTTTCAAAACCAGTCTTTGAGCCTTTCTCAAAACTCTATGATTTGTACTCATTCACTGCTTTACCAATCATGGGTAAAATTGTGGCAAATGATGCTGAAAGCTATAAATATCTTGCTGAATCAATTCGTATGCACCCAGACCAACGCACATTGAAAAGCATGATGGAAAATGCGGGCTTCCAAAACTGCGATTATCACAATTTAACAGGTGGTATTGTTGCAGTTCACCGTGGTTTTAAACTCTAACCACAGGTAGCACTTCGTCATGTGGTCAATCTTAGCACTGGGTGCAGTTGAAAAAACCATACATCATTGGATTAATTTGGATGCGATTACTCGTATCCAATTTAACCAATTACAAGGGAAAATCCTTCGTGTTGTGATTGATACACCACAGCTTTCCGTTGATGTGTTTTTTGATGAAAATAAAGTTCGTTTAGAACCAACAGTAACAGGTCATAGCACTCAACCCTCTATTTTCGAACAGCGGCCTTGGGAGCAAGCTCACACGATTACTGAAGCAGACTCCACATTGCATGTTAATAATGTGGTCGACTTGTGCAAACTATTTCTAGCAAATGACATTGGCAATATCCCCGTTCAAGGTGACTATCGCCTTCTGCAAGACATTCAAAAAATTATACAAAATGCTGAGCCAGACTTCGCTTCGCAATTGAGTGATTGGATCGGACCTAATCTTGCAAGTCAAATCGGCAAGGTTCAATTAGCACCACAACATTTAATTAAGTCACTTCAATCTCATCTTTTTTTTGCGGAAGACTTTTTAAAAGAAGATACCGGACTATTCGCACCACGTTGGCAAATGGACGATCTTCTCCATGGAACTCGCCAGCTTAATCAAGATATTGATCGACTAGAAGCAAAAATTCAGCTTTTAAAATCAAAATTTAACCCTTCGTAGATTTCAGGTAATTGCATATATGATTCCGCACATTAGACGTTTAATCGAACTTTGGCGTATAGCTGCGCACTATAGACTCGACACGTTGGTTCCTGCGGAAGATATTCCTGCAAAGGTTCGCCCCCTGCTGAATCTTATACGTTTGCATCCTGCTGCACTTTCTAGTCGAGAACGTAAAAATCCTTTAAAGCTTAAAGAAGCTTTAGAAGAAATGGGGCCACTCGCAATTAAATTAGGGCAGCTCCTCTCTACGCGTCGCGATCTAATTCCACCAGAAATATTACAACAATTGGTGTTATTACAAGATCGTGTTAAACCTTTCGATCTTGGAGTGGCTAAGCAAAGAATTCAAGATTCGCTTAAAGCAAATGTTTCCACATTATTTGCGCGCTTCGATGATAAGCCGCTAGCTGCTGCTTCAATTGCTCAAGTACATACCGCTGCTCTTCACGATGGGCGTGAAGTTGTCGTGAAAGTAACTCGCCCGAATATACGTGCTCAAATTATTCAAGATTTTGAAATTTTAGAATGGCTTGGTCACTATTTAGAAAAAAGGCTAGAAGCTGCCCGTGCTTTGCATCTATCAGAAATTATTCAAGATTATCGTCAAATCATTTTAAATGAACTCGACTTGACTCTTGAAGCCGAAAATACACGACGTATGCGCCATTATTTTACTGGCTCAAGCATGATGTATGTGCCTGAAGTGTATATGGATAGTCTGGATGTGATGGTGGCAGAGCGCATCACCGGTGTGCCTATATCAGATACTGCGACCTTTGATCGTTTAGGAATGAATCGTGCAGACTTAGCAGAAAAAGGCTTAACAATCTTCTTTACTCAAGTGTTTCGCGATAATTTTTTCCATGCAGATATGCATCCGGGTAATGTTTTCGTAGAAACGATTAATCCGCAAAACCCAAGATTTATTGCGCTCGATTGCGCCATCATGGGCGAGCTTTCCAAGCATGATCAAATGACGATAGCACGTATGTTGCTGGCAGTCATGAACAGTGATTTCATGCAATTGATTCAGATTGTGCATCAAGCAGGTTGGATTCCACCAGGCACGGATCAAGATGCTTTAGCACGTGAAATGCGTCGTACAGTAGGACCTATGGTTTCGAAACCGATGCATGAGTTAGATTTCGCAGGCATATTGATCCAAGTGATGGACATCGCTCGACGTTTTCATTTAGAAATCCCACCGCAACTGATGTTATTGCTTAAAACCTTAGTGCATGTTGAAGGCTTAGGTACAGACCTTTATCCTGAATTAGATATTTGGAAGTTAGCAAAGCCAATTCTAACGGATTGGGTTAAAGCCCAAATGAATCCTCAAAAAAATATTAAAGAATTAGGACAAAAAATTCCCGACTTATTATTAGGTGCTCAGGATTTACCAACTTTACTGATTGACAGTCTTAACGGTTTAAAAAATCAGTCTGCATGGCATGCTAAACAATTGAATGAACTTCAAACACTGCGCTTGCAAATGGAACATCAGCAAAAGCGTAGTTGGATTTTCGGAAGTGTAATCGCAATTTTGCTCTCAATCGCTGTGATTGCACCATGGTTCATCTCCATGATTTTAATTGTGTTGGCATCCTTCATTGCTATGTGGCGTATGGTGAAATAAGTTCACTATCTCATGTCAAAACTTACTACTTCAATAGGTTTTAGTCGCTGAATTGCTTATGATACAGATCCTCAAGACCACTCAACCTTGCTTGAATATTCATGTAGGTTATAAAGCAAAACAGGTCATTGAAGAACAAGGTTTACAAGCCAGTGCGGTTGATTTTGTTCCTGGAGCAGCAGGTGGTCCTAAAGGTATTGGAATTCAAGGATTGGACCAAGCTGTTTTTGGTGAGTTCTTTGCTCAAGCACCGAAAAAGCGAACTTTAATAGGCTCATCCATTGGGAGTTGGCGTTTTGCAAGTATTGCAGCGCATGGTGCACAAGCAGGCACATCCAAATTAGCAGACTTATATACCCATCTTGAATTTCGACCTAAGATGAATATTATTGAAGTTGGAGACGTCTGTCGCGGCATGCTTAAAGCCCTCCTTCAAGGTAAAACCAATCAAATTATTGATCATCCCGACTACCATTTGGCTATTTTGTCAGTAAAGTCATCGAAAAAATTTCAAAGTGATCATCCTCTTATGCTTGCCCGTGCAGTTGCTGGCATTATCGGTCTCAATACTTTTTCGAGAGCTAAAATTGGGCACTTCATGCAACGTACAATTGCCCAACCACACAACGCTTCACGACTTTCACTCATCAAAAATGAATTCGAACATCTTGATTATGCGTTGACTGAAAAAAATTTAGAAGATTGGTTAATGGCATCTGCATCCATTCCATTTTTGATGCCGGCGGTCAGAAATATCGAAGGTGCAGATGTCGCTGCTTATCGTGATGGCGGGCTAATCGATTATCATATTGATCTACCTTTACCGAGTCATGGGATTGTCCTCTACCCTCATTTTACAGATCAAATAACACCAGGTTGGTTCGATAAGTTCCTCAAAAAACGTAGATCTAATGCTGAATATCAAGCACGAACCGTATTGATTTCACCCTCTGAGTCTTATTTAAGATCACTTCCTTTAGGACGTCTTCCTGATCGCAAAGATTTCACACTGAAAGGGCTTGATCAAAAAAAACGAATCGAGCTTTGGAAACAGTCTGTAGCTGAAAGTCAACGATTAGGGGATGCATTCCTAGAAATGATCCATAAGCAAAACTTTGAAGAATACATGCAAGATCTTAAATAAATTAATTTCTACTCTCCCCTACAAAGATTTATTCGCTTAAACTAATGACCTACAATTTTGTAGTGTCTCATTTAATTCTGGTGAAATCCTTATGAACAATACGCAATGGCTCGATGAAGTAAAATTTAACGAACAAGGTTTAATCCCTGCCATTGCTCAGCATCATCAAACAGGTCGAGTGTTGATGGTGGCTTGGATGAATCGTGAGTCTTTGGCACTTACAGCAGAAAAAAGTCAAGCTGTTTACTACTCTCGTTCACGCAGCAAATTGTGGCATAAAGGCGAAGAATCAGGTCACTTCCAAACTGTGCATGAAATTCGTTTAGATTGTGATGCTGATGTGATCGTTCTTCAAATTGAGCAACATGGTGGCATTGCTTGCCATACGGGACGTGAATCATGTTTTTATCGCCGCTTAACATCAAACGGTTGGGAAATTGTAGACGCTCAATTGAAAGATCCGAACCAAATTTATGGCGAAAAGTCTGAGAATGCGCATAGTAAAGTGATGAATGCATCAACAGCTCAAGCTGAGCAAGTCGATGTATTACATTATCTTGGTCAAATGATGGCAGAACGTAAATCTGCAGATCCTGACTCTTCTTATGTGGCAAAGCTTTATCATAAAGGTCTCAATAAAATATTAGAAAAAATTGGTGAAGAAAGTTTTGAAACGGTAATTGCTGCTAAAGATTTCAAACAAGAAGCGACGCTGGATCACCAAAATGATTTAATTTATGAAGTTGCTGATGTTTGGTTCCATACCATAGTCATGCTGGGTTACTTCGATCTTGATATTCAACTCGTTTTAAATGAGCTTGCACGACGTCAGGGTCTATCAGGACTTGTTGAAAAAGCGAATCGCACGCATTAATTTACTCTTATAAAGCCATGTTCAAACATGGCTTTTTTATTTAATTCGGCTTTTTAAGTCGCCGAAGACTCCCCATCCAAAAAGAAGAAGATTGAACTCTCCCCTTTGTAAATTCTTGCTATACTCACTGATCATTTTAAAACCATTGAAGATTTATTAACCTGTGTCTGTCATTGTCAAACCCACCTTAGAACAAGAAATTGCGATTCAACAAGCGCAATCTGGTCAATCCTTCAAAGTGATTGCCTATGCAGGTACAGGTAAAACAACAACGCTTAAATTAGTCAGTGATGCGATGCAACAGCGTCGCGGTATGTATCTTGCCTTTAACAAAGCGATTGCCAGCGAGGCTCAACAAAAATTTCATCAGCGCGTGGATTGTCGTACATTCCACTCTTTAGCATTTCGAAGCGTTCCACGTGGAGTGACTGATAAACTTAGACTCCCACGCTTGAGCCCGAGCTTTATTGCCAAAGAATACCGTTTGCAACCCATCACATTACGCCGACTCATGGGGGGGCGTTACGAAAAATATGCGCTTATGCCTAGTCGTTTGGCGGGCTTAGTTGCAAATGCTGTCAGTTATTTCTGTTCAACAAGCTCGCAATATCCTGCACCCCGCCATATTCAAGCACCAAGTTGGCTACATGCTGACGATATTGCGGTATTACAGCAACACCTTTATCCTGCAGTCGAACGTCGTTGGTTAGAATCAATCGACCCTAATCATCAGGCTGGCATTGGGCATGACATCTATCTCAAATTATGGGCTTTATCAGATCCTTTTATACCCGCAGACTATGTATTATTTGATGAAGCACAGGATGCTGACCCCCTAATGCTGGGGATTTTACTCAAACAAAAAAGTACGCAAGTCATCTATGTCGGCGATGCACATCAACAAATTTATGCATGGCGTGGGGCAGTCAATGCGATGCAACAAATGCCTTTACCCGAATCGCGCCTAACCACTTCATTCCGTTTTGGTGATGATATCGCTGAAGTTGCTAATCACTTATTAGGCGCACTCAATGAGACTGTTCCGTTGATTGGCAACCCCGAACTCCAATCAAAAGTCGTCAACAAGCCTCATACCAAAATGCGAGATGCGATTTTGTGCCGTACTAACGCACGCGCGATGGAACTTTTACTCTCAGGATTAGTTCAAGGAGAAAAAGTGAGCCTGCAAGCCGATCATGCGAAATTAAATCGCTTTGTTGACGCTGCAAGCTTACTTAAACAAGGTAAAAGAGTAACAGACGTTCCAGAGTTAGCTTGGTTTAACTCTTGGCATGATGTGCATGAATATTGTGAAACAAATGATGGTAGTGACATCAAGCCTTTGGTTAAATTGGTCGATGAACATGGTACAGACCCACTCAAACGAGCACTTGCCAAAATCACACCCATTGAACAAGCGGACTATGTAATCTCAACCGCTCATAAAGCCAAAGGTTTAGAGTGGAATAGCGTGCATTTAGAAGATGATTACCAATTTAAAATTAATGGACTAGAACATAAAATTAGCGATGAAGAATTACGTTTACTTTATGTTGCATGCACACGAGCAAAAAGCAGCTTAAATATTCATCATATTTATGATTTAATACAACAACTCAAACTTAAATCCACGATTAAAACGAAAGCAACAGCATAATCCCCTACGATAAGTTGCAGGCAAAATATGAAAGTTCAATCTATTCAGTTACGTCACTGTTATCATTTTTCAGATATAAAAATTAAATTTGATCCAACTCAACGACCAATATCTATTATTTTAGGTGATCAGGCCTCCGGTAAAACTGCGATTATTAAAAATATTTATCAAGCTTTAACATGGTTTGCTGCACGTGCCAAAGATTTAAGAACCGCTGGTGTAGTTATGCTTGATTCTGATATTAAGCACAAACACATTCAAGCCAAAATAGATATTTGTGTTCAATATCCCATGGATATTGGATCTATTGAACAGGCTGCGACTGTGCAACACAATGAAGAGGGTTTGTGCGAATGGCAACTCTATAAAACATTAACCAGTAAAGGTGTAGGTCATAGTAAAGCGCTAACGACTCAATTAGAATCACTCGTTCATCTTTATCAACAAGCGATCAAACAAGATCCTGCTCAAGGCATGCCTATGGTGGCCTACTATCCTTCTGATCGCTTTATCAACGAAGTGAATTTACTAAGCAAAAATAATCCTGCTGTATTACAAACACATGCAGCCTACGAACTTGCAGCACTCCCTTATACAACCTTTGCTCGGTTCTTCGAATGGTTTCGTGAAATTAGCGACATCGAAAATGCACGATTAGCACAAGTTTTTCAAAAAATTCAAACCAATCAAAAATTATCCTCTCATCATGACCAAGAGGATTTAGTTGCAAAATTATTGAATCTTGAAGCAGAGATGCAACTACCATCACTCAAAGCACTCAAGAAAGCCATCCATACATTATTGCCATCGATCAGTGACATTTATATTGAATACACGCCCAAGATCCAATTGATGCTGGTACAAAATGGTCAAGAAATTCCTTTTTCGCAATTATCTAATTCGTATCGTCAATGGTTGTGTTTAGTGGGTGATATTGTTAGACGACTTTGTCTCCTCAATCCTCATAGTATTGACCCATGCCTTGATGGTGAAGGCATTCTATTAATTGACAATATTGATGCACAAGTGGATGAAGATTTTGTGCAAAACGTACTCAGCCGTTTGCATGAAGCATTCCCGCAAATTCAAATTATCGCATCCGCATGCTCTGAATTGATTTTAAACAATGAAGTAGATGTACAACATTTTAAATTAGAAAATCGAAAAATTGTTGAAATAGAACAAAACCAAATCAGGGAACAATATGATGAACTATTTGCTCAACTCATGGCTAATGATTTACAAGATGACCAAATCTCTGAAGTGAATCGACCTACTGATACGCTTGATGGCTTGCGTTTGTTTGAACACTTCAAAAATTTATCAGTGTCAGAAAAACAGCGCTTCATTGAGTATCTCCAAGCTGGAGATTTATCGAGTATTTCATCACCCTAATTGATTGGAAATAGATGAGTTAATCGGGTATGACTCACTCAATTTAAACAGAAATTTAAGCTTTTTTTCGCTATAATTCTGAATTGTGTAGCTAAAAAGTTTGATGTAATTTTATACATGTAATAAAATCTACTCATTCATTTTTTAATCAAAAAATGTCTATTTCTTTGCATTAGCTTTCCAAGTTGCGCAACACAACTTGTTTTTGTTTTTAAAATTCGTTCGGCTTTCAAAGTTTAAGTAGTTGGATGACTCTTTGCCATCCTCAAGCTTTTGAAAGATAAAACTCATCATAGGTTCCGGCCTACAACTCTATGGATACGAGTGTGCTACCGATTATTATATTGTTACCATTAATACTTGGCACTTTTCTTGTCCTCTGGCTGCAAAAAATCTCTCGCGGGGCGACAGCATTAGGGGCAATTGGAGTCAGCTTAACAAGTTTTATCTTGTTGCTGACTCAAGCCAAAGACGTCTTTCAAGGTCAAGTCATCTCTGAGCACTGGTCATGGTTACCACAGTTTGGTATCGACTTAAGCTTTAGACTTGATGCATTAGGCTTGATCTTCTCCCTCCTTATTACAGGGATTGGGACGCTCATTTATATTTATGCTTATTATTATTTAAATCATAAAAACTCTCTAAGTAAGTTATATTTCTTACTGATGCTGTTCATGGCCGCCATGCTCGGCATTTCACTTTCTAATAATTTACTTATTCTTCTTGTCTTTTGGGAAATGACCAGTATTTCGTCATTCCTTTTAGTGGGTTATTGGAGTAACTACGAAGCAGCACAGCGCGGCTCAAGAATGGCCTTAACCATCACGGGTATGGGTGGTTTAGCCATGCTCGGTGGTTTTATTCTATTAGGTCAAATCACTGGCACATATCAAATTGATCAAATCCTCAATATGACGACGCAGATTCAATCGAGTCATTTATTTGTGCCAGCCTTGCTACTTATTCTTTTAGGTGCATTCACCAAAAGTGCTCAATTTCCTTTCCATTTTTGGTTGCCAAATGCGATGGCTGCGCCGACACCTGTGTCAGCTTATTTGCATTCAGCGACAATGGTGAAAGCCGGGATTTTCTTACTTGCACGCTTAATGCCGATCTTTGTTGGTTCTGCCCTGTATCACAACCTTGTCACCTTTGTTGGTTTATTTACCTTATGTATGGCCGCGTTCTTTGCCATTTTTAAGGAAGATCTGAAAGGGTTACTCGCTTATTCCACCATTAGTCATTTAGGCTTGATCGTTTGCTTACTGGGAATTGGTTCACCACTCGCTGTGGCTGCAGCTATTTTTCACATCATTAACCATGCGACCTTTAAAGCTGCATTATTCATGATCGCTGGTATTATCGACCATGAAACAGGTACACGTGATTTACGAAAACTCAGTGGTGTATGGCAGTTACTTCCATTTACAGCCACTTTAACCATGATTACCGCTGCATCAATGGCTGGTGTACCACTGACCAATGGATTCTTATCTAAAGAAATGTTCTTTACTGAACTATTAGCGAATCTCTCGGGTGGTATAGGTGTCTTCGCAGCAATTATTGCAACACTCGCAGGTTTGTTTGCCGTCGCGTATTCCGTTCGTTTAGTTCATGGCGTATTTTTTGATGGTGATTTAGGCAAAGCGATTCCAAATAAAGATGCGCATGAACCACCAATTGGTATGCGTGCACCTGCAATTTTATTAGCTATATTATGTATTGCAGTGGGTCTATTACCAGCGCTCTTAGTAGGCGATATCGTTAATGCTGGTGCACGAGCAAGCACCAACCTTCCAGCTTTTGAAGGCGTACATCTAGCAATCTGGCATGGCTTTAATGTGCCTTTATTGATGAGTGCAATTGCACTGATTGGCGGTATTATTTTTTATTTTAGTCTTGCGAAGAACAGTAGAATTCGTGACATTGACCTTGATCCAATACTTGGCAAACTGCAAGGTAAAGTCCTGTTTGATCTCTTTCTAAAACATTTGCTCTTAAATTCGCGAAAATTAAAAAGAGCAACAGAAACAGGTTCTCTACAAAACTATTTATTGTGGATATTAATTTTTGCTGTTGCTTTAGTCTCTATGCCACTCATTGGTCAAGGTATTTATGCAGGTACACGTGAACTGACGCATGCACCATTGGTTGCAATCGTGCTTTGGTTATTATTGTTTTCAGCCTGCTGGATGATGCTTTGGTTTCACCATGAACGCATTAAAGCCGTTCTCATCAGTGGAGCCATCGGTCTTGTCGTGACGATGGTCTTTGTTACGATGTCAGCACCAGACCTCGCACTCACACAAATCACAGTCGATGTTGTCACAACTGTTTTACTTCTGATGAGTCTATCCCTCTTACCGCAACTTACACCTTATGAATCTTCACGCACTCGTCGTTGGAGAGATGCGGTGATTGCAATCATCGGAGGTCTAGGAATCGGTTGGATCACTTGGATGATTCTGACGCGTGATCACAATTCAATCTCATGGTTCTTTGTTCAACAATCTCTACCGCTCGGTGGTGGTTCAAATATTGTGAACGTGATTTTGGTCGATTTCCGTGGATTTGATACTTTCGGTGAAATTGCCGTTCTCGGTATTGCGGCGATTGGGACACTGTGTTTAATGGATGGAATGCGTGCTCATGGTACGACCATTACACAAGGCTTAACCTATCGCTTTAATCCATCACCGTTGATGTTCCGAATGACCGCATCTTGGGTCCTTCCGATTGCCTTAGTCGTCAGCTTATATATTTTCTTACGCGGACATAATCTTCCAGGTGGTGGATTTATCGCAGGTCTTATTACATCCATGGCGCTTGTGATTCAGTACATTGCGCTAGGTCAAGATCACACTGAACAACTCTTACGAGCAAAGTCTGGGCGTCTTTATGAAATTTGGATTGGTACTGGCCTAACCGTTGCTGGTTTGACTGGTGTCGCTGCGTGGTTCTGGGGTCGACCATTCCTGACCAGCGCTCATATTTATGTAGAGCCGATCATTCTCGGAAAAATGCATTTGCCATCTGCTGCAGCATTTGATGTTGGTGTCTATGTCACAGTCGTTGGTGCAACAATGCTCATGATTTCCGTTTTAGGCGACTCACGCAACTCAAGCATCACCGGCCCTGTACCGAAGGAGTAAAGAATGATTAGTTTAGAATTTTTACTCGCCTCCGCTATTGGATTATTGGTTGCCACTGGTATTTATCTGATTTTGCGTGCCCGTACTTTCCCTGTGGTATTAGGCTTGGCCATGATTGGCTATGCAGTGAATATGTTTTTATTCGCTATGGGGAGAATCCACCTCAATGCACCTGCTATTTTAACCAATGCCACTCAGGTTACAGATCCATTACCTCAAGCATTAGTTTTGACCGCAATTGTAATTGGTTTTGCAACCACTGCTTTTATCGTTCAACTGGCGCTAAGAAGTCGTTATGAATCTGGTACTGATCACGTCGACTCAAAAGAAGAGATTATTAATACAGACCCACGCGAGGATGAGCCTTAATGATGAATTTTTATGATTTATGGCTCACTCACTCGCCAATTTTAAGTATTTTAATTCCGACATTTACTGCATTTATTTTGGTGCTACTGGGTAACCCTGGTTCAGGGTCTTTAGCACATGACTGGCGTCAACCTTGGCGTCGTGGAATCAGTTTAACATCGGTTTTCCTTGGTTTAGTAACTGCAATTATCTACTTAATTCAGGCGAGCTCTGGTCAAATCTTTGTTTATAACTTAGGTGAGTGGTCTGCCCCTTTCGGTATTGTACTTGTACTAGATCGTTTGGCAGCTTTTATGCTCGTGCTCACCTATGCCCTTGCGACACCCATTATTTGGTTTGCAAGTAAAGAATGGGATGAACGTGGACGCTATTTCCATGCGATGAGCCATTTTTTACTCATGGGATTATGTGGAGCATTTCTAACAGGCGACTTATTTAACCTGTTTGTTTTCTTTGAAGTGCTGTTGATGGCTTCATATGTATTGCTTCTACATGGTCAAGGCAAAGCACGTTTCCAACTTGGTATTCACTATGTAACGATCAACCTATTAGCGTCTGCATTCTTTTTGATTGGCTTAGGGATGATTTATGGTAATACTGGTAGCCTGAATATGGCTGATGTGGGTCGAATTGTACGTACACTCGAAGGTGATCAGTACAATATGGCTGTTGCAGGCGGATTAATGCTGTTTGTAGTCTTTGGTATCAAGGCTGCAATCCTCCCTGTCGGACTATGGTTACCTAAAACTTATGCCGTCGCCACGACCCCTGTAGCCGCATTATTCACCATCATGACCAAAGTGGGGATCTATGCCATTTTACGTGTGAATGGAACCGTATTCACCGATGAGCTTTCACGAGAAATTCTCAGCACTTGGCTGCTTCCAATTGGTTTAATTACGACTATTTATGGTGTAATTGGTGCGATTGGTGCAGAGCGCATGCGTCGTTTTGTTGGCTTTATGATCCTATCGTCTATTGGAACGATTGCAATCGCACTTTCCCTGATGACAGCAGATGCTTGGGCAGCAGCGCTATATTACCTCGTGCATAGTACGATTATTGCCGCTGCATTCTACTTACTATGCGGTTGGATTACTTCACAACGTGGCGCATTTAAAGATCATCTAAAAATCGCACCAATCATGAAACAGCAGACGCTAGTTTCGATTTGCTTCTTCATTATTGCGCTCATGATGGCAGGTCTTCCACCTTTCAGTGGTTTTTTAGGTAAGATCTTTATTCTGCAAGCGGCTTCTGTATCTAGCTATCAATTGCTCATTATTATTGTCATTCTGATTGTGAGCTTGCTTAGTATCATTGCTTTTACGCGCTTAGGATTTGTCATTTTCTGGCGTTCTACAGCACCTGAAAACAATCCTAAAGAAGAAGCATATTTGGAATATCAAAAATTACCAAATCAGGCACCACCTCGTAATCACACCACGATTTATATTTTCCTGATTGGCCTTGTCGCTTATGTGGCATTCGCAAATCCAATTACTCAGTATATTCAATATACCGCAGTCCAACTGAATGATTCTGAGCAATATATTTCAGCTGTCCTGAAAAAAGATGAACAAGGCAAAGTGATTAGTGTGCAACAATTTGATCCAAATTATCTGCCAGAAACAAAATATGGCGGGGAATCTGCAGATCAAAATGCGCATTATATTCCACATATCGTAAGCGAGAAGGCACTCGAAGGAGAACATATCTCTGAGTACAAGCAACGTCAAATTAAAGAGCAAGAATTGAATCAGCTTCAGCCTGAAGAAGTTCAATCTAAACTTCAACCGATGGAGCAATAAATGAAACAACAAAGTTCTCTACTCGATCGAGTTTTCCCGCATCCATTTGTTTCTGTGATTGTGGGAATAAGTTGGCTAATGCTGGCACAAAGCGCTCAGTTTTTTGATATTTTAGTTGCCATTGTGATTGGTTTAGTCATCCCAAAATTGGTACAACCTTTTATCGTTCGCACACCCAATATTCATTGGGATTTAGCGTGCAAATTAATTTTGGTCGTACTTTGGGACATTATCATTAGTAATATCCGTGTCGCTAAGCAAGTGCTTGGACCAACTGACCGTCTACATCCCAAGTGGTATCGTGTTCCATTAGATACTGATCATGATCAGGTCAACAGCTTATTGGCAATGATCATTACGACTACACCTGGCACAGTGAGTGCTGGAATCGACCAAGAACGCGGTGACATTTTAGTTCATTCAATTAACTCAGATGATCCCGAAGCTGATATTTTGGAAATCAAACAACGCTATGAAGCACCACTTATGGCGATTTTCCATGTGAAACAAGGAGATTCAGCATGACGATCTTACTTTATGCATTGGGAATTAGTTTGATTGGCATTACGATTTCCATGTTGCTCTGCTTAATGCGTTTAGTCATTGGTCCTTCTATGGTAGATCGACTACTCGCACTAGATACTTTATTTCTGAATGCAACCTGCTTGGTCGTGGTACTTGGAATTTTTTGGGCAAGTACTTCATTGTTCGAAGGTGCATTGTTGGTGGCAATGCTTGGATTCGTATCCACAGCAGCATTGGCTCGTTATTTTACGACAGGCCATGTGGTGGACTAGGAGAACAATATGAATACTCAGCTCATCATGGAAATCTTAGTTTCATTCTTCCTTCTTATCGGTGCCTTCTTTACCCTTGTAGGTGGAATTGGAATCGTAAAGTTACCCGATCTGTTCATGCGTCTGCATGCACCTACAAAGTCGAGCACACTAGGCTTAGGTAGTTTTTTAATAGCAGCCATGATTTATTCAGCTTTTCATAGTCGCTTTGGGTTTGCTGAACTACTGATTACATTACTTGCCTTTATTACGGCACCTGTATCGGCAAATTTAATTGCACAAGCTGCATTACATTTACGTTTACGCTCTACATCAGGCGATGTCCCCGAAGCACTAGACCGCCCTCTCCCTTGGCAGCGCCAAAGAAGAATGCGTCAGTTTAATCAAGACTCATCTAAGTAATAAAAAACCTAGCTTTCGCTAGGTTTTTTTTGTTAGCTATACAGTACAGGTTGGGGATGCTCTTGGAAGCCTTCCACTTGATATTCTTCAGCTAATTTTGCCTTCCAATGATTCACGATATCCGTATAGTCAATTTCAGAAGGATGAAAATCTTCTTTGTAATATGATAAATATTCTGGAATTAGCTCGATCATCATTTTAGAAATTAAGTAAATACCATATAAGTTTCCACTGACCTTCGGTAAGCTTTTTCGACGATCTTGCCAAAATAATCGAGTTGCTGAATAAAATGTAAGACTCGCAAAACCTGTGGTTACGCTACGCATAATATTGCGGCGCACTTTGGTATCTTTATATACCGCTTGGTAGACATCAAATGCAACTGCTCGATGCTCGATTTCCTCAATTGCATGCCACACCCAAAGCTTAGTTGCATCTTCATCTAAGGTCGACAGCACTTCAGGATGACGAAGAATATAACCACCCAATAACGCTGTAAAATGCTCAAAAGCACAGGTAATTGCTAACTGCAATTTTGGATGGGTAGTACGAATAAATTCATCGCGTCGCGCTAACCATGCTTGAAAGTTATCAAGTTGATAATCATCACGGCGCCAAGCGTCATTAAATTCCGCATGTGCTTTTGAATGCATCGCTTCTTGACCAATAAATGCTGCAATCTGCGCTTGTAATTTTTCATCTTTCACTTTATCTCGTACATTACGAACACTATGAACAAAGAATTGTTCACCAATTGGAAAGGTAGAAGAAAGTGCCGTCAACAAGTGTGACATGACAGGAGAATTCGCGAAAAAATGGCGTCGTATGGCTTTAGGATTATAATTTAAACGTCGTATGGTAATCCCAATCGCTTTTGGACGATTTAAATAAGATTTATCTTTGGCGATTTGTGTAGTTGTCATTTTAGAGCCTATATGGATATAGCATTTCTTATTCATACTGTCAGAATAAATCAGATTTAATATTGCAAAAATAACCACACAGACAAATAAATTATATTTTTTGCCAATAAAGTCGCAAATTAAATTACAACTCCATTCTCTTTTTTAATTTAATTACATGATTCTTAAGATAGTTCTTGAATTGGATACTTTTGAATATTCAACAAGAGATTGTCAAACAAGTCATGCATATAAATGAAAAATCCTACCGAAGTAGGATTTTTTGTAAGGCATGTTTTCGTTTAAACATCAAGATAATCTAAAATACCTTCAGCAGCCTGACGTCCTTCCCAAATCGCAGTTACGACCAAGTCAGAACCACGCACCATATCTCCACCGGCAAAGATTTTCGGATTAGAAGTTTGGAACTTGTATTGTTGATGCTCAGGAGCAACGACACGACCTGAACCATCTAAATTAATACTTACATCATTAAACCATTCTGCAGGGCTTGTACGGAAACCAAAGGCCAACAGCACTGCATCAGCAGGTAAGATTTCCTCTGAACCTGGGATCGGTTCAGGACTGCGACGACCACGACTATCAGGCTCACTGAGTTGAGTCGTCACAAATTTAACACCTGTGACCTTTCCATTCTCACCCACGATTTCGATCGGCTGACGATTGAACTGAAATTCAACACCTTCTTCTCGCGCATTTTTAACTTCACGGCGTGAACCTGGCATGTTTTCTTCATCGCGGCGGTATGCACAAGTGACAGATGTTGCACCTTGGCGGATTGAAGTACGGTTACAATCCATAGCAGTATCACCGCCACCGAGTACAATAACTTTCTTACCTTCCACACTGATAAATTCTGAAGGATCTTTTTCCCAACCTTGGCAACGATTCACATTGGCAATTAAGAAATCAAGGGCATCATAAACACCTTCCAAATCTTCACCTGCGAAACCACCTTTCATGTATGTGTATGTTCCCATACCCATGAAGACAGCGTCATAATCAGCAAGCAATTGATCAATGGTGATGTCTGTGCCAATTTCTGTATTTAAACGGAATTCAATCCCCATGCCTGTAAAGATTTCACGACGACGTTTCATCACGTCCTTTTCCATCTTAAACTCAGGGATACCAAAGGTCAGCAAACCACCTATTTCTGGGCGCTTATCAAATACGACAGGTTTAACACCATTGCGCACCAAAATGTCCGCACAACCTAGACCTGCAGGGCCTGCACCAATAATCGCGACTTTTTTATCTGTCCATTTGACATGAGACATGTCAGGACGCCAGCCCAATGCAAATGCCGTATCATTAATATACTTTTCAGCATTTCCAATGGTCACCGCACCAAACCCATCATTTAGTGTACATGCACCTTCACACAAACGGTCTTGAGGACAAACTCGACCACACACCTCCGGTAGTGTATTAGTTTGGTGGCAAAGCTCTGCTGCTTGAAAAATACGACCTTCAGCAATCAGTTTTAACCAGTTTGGAATATAGTTATGTACTGGACATTTCCATTCACAGTAAGGGTTACCACAACCTAAACAGCGATGTGTTTGGTTTTTCGCAACTTCGGCTGTAAAAGGTTTATAAATTTCCACAAACTCAGCTTTGCGGACGTTGAGATCTTTTTTCTCTGGATCTTGGCGTGCGACATCCAGGAATTGAAAGTCATTATTAAGGCGTTCTGCCATGTCTCTCTCCGTGGGTAGATGCAGTCTGTTGTTAGTTCAGCTGCATCTGCCTATATATCTGCAGTAGTGGAATTATTGAGGATCAGCTTGAGTTGTTTTTAATAAAGTCTGCAAGTTTGCAGCTTTCGGTTTCACCAACCAGAATTTACGGCTGTAGAAATCAAACTCATTACGGATCTTATACGCCCAAGCACTGCCAGTTTCCTTAATATGCTCATCTAAAATGCGGCTTAAGAACTCTTTATGTTCTTCCATTGATTCGGTCGAAATACGATTAAGCTCGATCAACTCGTGGTTATAATGATCAACAAAGTCATTATCTAAATCAAGTACATAAGCAAAACCACCTGTCATACCTGCACCGAAGTTATGACCAACTTTACCCAGTACCGTCACAATACCACCTGTCATGTATTCACAGCAGTGATCGCCTGCACCCTCAATCACCGCGAACGCACCTGAGTTACGAACAGCAAAACGTTCACCAGCTGTACCTGCAGCAAATAATTTACCGCCTGTTGCACCATATAAACATGTGTTACCAATGATCGCTGTTTCTTGTGTTTGGAATGGAGAACCCTTCGGTGGGAAAATTGAGATACGACCACCCGCCATACCTTTACCCACATAGTCATTCGCATCACCCTCAAGCTTGATATGCAGACCACCCGCATTCCATACACCAAGTGATTGTCCAGCAGTACCTGTCAAATTCACTTTAACAGGGTGTGCTTCCATACTTAAATTACCATAGCGACGAGCGATCTCACCTGAAACACGTGCCCCAATAGAACGGTCACAGTTACCAATACTAAAACTGTATTCACCACCTGTACCAGCTTCAATCGCAGGCAATATTTCTGCGATCATAGACTCAGCCAAAACACCTTTATCAAATGGTGCATTTCCTTCGACTTCGCAATATTGAGCTTTGCCTTCAGCAGCTGGATGTGATTCAAGTAAAGCACTTAAATCTAGGTGAGCATGCTTATCTGTTTCGCCAGGTAGCATTTCTAGTAAATCGGTACGACCAATCAAGTCTTTCAAACTTGATACACCTAATGCAGCCAACCACTCACGTGTTTCTTCAGCAATAAAGGTGAAGAAGTTAATGAGCATTTGTGGTTCACCGATATAGTGCTCTTGACGCAAATGATCTTGCTGAGTCGCTACACCAGTCGCACAGTTATTTAAGTGGCAGATACGGAGGTATTTACAACCCAACGCAATCATTGGTGTAGAACCAAAACCGAAGCTTTCCGCACCTAAAATAGCTGCTTTCACGACATCTAGACCCGTTTTTAAACCACCATCCGTTTGAACGCGAACTTTACCACGCAAATCATTTACACGAAGGGCTTGATGCGCTTCAGAAAGACCAAGCTCCCATGGCGAACCCGCATGATGAATTGAAGACAATGGCGATGCTGCTGTACCACCGTCATAACCAGAGATGGTAATAAAGTCAGCATAGGCTTTTGCAACACCCGCAGCAATCGTACCCACACCTGGCTCGGATACCAGTTTTACAGAGACCATCGCTTGAGGGTTAACTTGTTTTAAATCAAAAATTAACTGCGATAAATCTTCGATTGAATAAATATCGTGGTGCGGTGGTGGAGAAATTAATGTCACACCCGGTACAGAGTAGCGTAAACGTGCAATTAAGCCATTCACTTTACCACCTGGCAACTGACCACCTTCACCCGGTTTTGCACCTTGTGCCACTTTAATTTGCAGTACTTCTGCAGAAGTTAAGTAAGCAGGCGTTACACCAAAACGACCTGATGCGATTTGTTTGATTTTTGAGTTCCGGATTGTGCCGTAACGCGCTGGATCTTCACCACCCTCACCTGAGTTCGAACGACCACCAATTGTATTCATTGCAATGGCAATCGCTTCATGTGCTTCTGGTGATAATGCCCCTAAAGACATCCCTGCAGAGTCAAAACGCGGAAGAATCGCTTCTACAGATTCAACTTGATCCAGTGGAATTGAATTTTCTGTTTTGAGTTTAAATAAATCACGAATGGTTGCCACTGGACGATTATTTACAAGCTCAGCATATTCTTTGAAATCTTCATATTTCCCAGAACGTACAGATTTATGTAGAGCATTAATTACATCAGGATTAAAAGCGTGATATTCCTTATCAAATACAAATTTCAGCAAACCACCTTGCTCAATTGGCTTACGTGATTTCCAAGCGGTTTCTGCTAATTTTTTCAAATCATTTTCAAGATCAACAAAAGTCGCACCTTTAATACGGCTTGGAACACCTGTGAAGCATTTATTAACAACTTCTTCAGATAAACCGACAGCTTCAAATAACTGCCCACCACGATATGAAGCAACAGTCGAAATACCCATTTTTGAAAGGACTTTCAGCAATCCTTTTTCAATCCCTTTACGGAAATTCGCTTGTGCATGAATCGGATCACCTAACAACTCACCTTTCGCAATTAAATCATTAATGACGTCATATGCAAGATATGGGTAAATTGCTGTTGCGCCAAAGCCAAGCATTACGGCAAACTGATGTGGATCACGCGCTAAAGCTGTTTCAACAATAATGTTTGCATCTGTACGTAAACCTGCATGGATGAGGTAATGGTGGATAGCACCCGTTACCATCGCTGCATTGGCTGGTAAGAACCCTTCACGGATTTTCTTATCGGAAATCACCAATAGGGTTTTGCCATCACGAATTGCTTGCGCTGCTTCTTCACAAATACGTGTAATCGCGGCTTCTAGACCTTCAGTCTCTGCATAGTTTAGATCAATATCTGCAATCTCATAGCCCTTACGACCTAAAGTGCGAATTTGATGCATTTTAGAGTTTGACAGTACAGGACTTGAAATAATTAATCGATCCGCATGCTCTGGACCTTGTTCAAATACATTTTGTTCACGACCCAAACATGTTTCTAAAGACATTACGATCGATTCACGTAATGGATCGATTGGTGGGTTAGTTACTTGAGCAAACTGTTGACGGAAGTAATCTGTTACATGGCGTACTTGACGAGACAATACTGCCATCGGCGTATCATCGCCCATCGAACCTACTGCTTCTTGACCACTTTCAGCGATTGGACGTAATAACTGATCTCGCTCTTCAAATGTCACCATAAACATTTTTTGCGCTGCTTTTAAAGCATCGCCTTTTAAGCCTTGATCACATAGATATTCTTCTAGCTCTGGGCTGCCTTGGATACGCACTGAATTTTCACGCAACCATTGACGATAAGGACGCATTTTTTTCAGATGATTACTGACGTCTTTAGTATCCAGCAATTTGCCAGTGAAAGTGTCAATGACTAAGATCTGACCTGGTCCAACACGACCTTTAGATACTACGTCTTCTGGTTCATAACCCCAGACACCAATTTCTGATGCAAGTGTGATGTAACCATTCTTAGTAATTACCCAACGTGCAGGACGTAAGCCATTACGGTCAAGCATACAAATCGCATGACGACCATCTTGAATCACAAGACCTGCTGGCCCGTCCCATGCTTCCATATGTTTAGAGTTGAACTCATAGAATGCACGTAAATCAGCATCTAAAGTTTCAACGTTTTGCCATGCTGGTGGAACGAGCATGCGTAGTGCACGGAATAAATCCATACCTCCACCAACCAAGATCTCGAGCATGTTGTCTAAACTTGAAGAGTCAGAGCCAGTACGGTTTACGATTGGGTTGAGCTCAGTTAAACCAGGCAAGAGCGGGTTTTCAAACTTTGGTGTACGTGCCATCGCCCAGTTACGGTTTGCTGTAATGGTATTAATTTCACCATTGTGCGCTAAGTAACGGAAAGGTTGTGCCAATGGCCAACGTGGCAATGTATTGGTTGAGAAACGCTGATGGAACACTACAATGTGTGATTCCAAACGTGGATCAGCTAAATCTGTATAAAAATCTGCAATCGCTTCAGGCATCATTAAGCCTTTATAAGAGATCACAGTTGAACAAAGTGTTGTAACGTAGAATGAACTATCTTGACTTAATTTTTGTTCAGCACGACGTCGAGCCAAGAATAACTTACGATTAAACTCAACTTCTTCAACACCCATTGGACAGTTAACAATTACTTGTTCAAAAGCTGGCAAAGACTGCATCGCAATTGAGCCTAATGCTTCATTATTGGTTGGCACTAAGCGCCATGCAATTACACGCAAACCTTCTGATTCAATTTCTTTAGTCAGCACTTGTTTTGCATGTGCAGCAATTGCAGGATCTAGGCTAAGAAAAACTGTACCTACTGCAAAAATTTCACTGAGTGTAATATCACTTAAACGTTTTGCTTCTTCACGGAAGAATTGCTTAGGCATAGCCAACAGTAGACCACATCCATCACCCGTCTTACCATCTGCAGCAATACCACCGCGGTGCGTCATACAACTTAAACTATGAATCGCGGTCTTGACCAAGTCATGACTCGCATCACCTTGCATATGGGCGATTAATCCGAAACCACAGTTATCTTTAAACTCATCCGGTTGGTATAGACCTTTAGCGGGAGCTACAGTATTAGGCGATGGCATGTGCATAGCGTACCCTTCTTCAACATGGCCCTCATTGGGCAAAACTTATCTATTCTTCAAATACGATTTCTTTATAAAACAAAGACATGATTCTGTATGTCTTTCGTTATTGAACGTCTTTTCTGATTTAATTTCACAAATGTACGAGACGATTTGCACTCATTTAAAGCAGATCAATTTGACTAAATCGCACACTAAATTAAGGTCTTCGCTCCAAAATAGGGACAATTTACTTAATCAGTGCACCAATAAAGCAAAATCTATGCCAATATTTATTTATTCCGTGCAAGCGTTTTATTTCAATTATTTTGTCATTATTAACCGAAAAGGCACCAAATTAGAACCACTTTATCGCACCAATGATGTGCAAATTTATTATGCTTTCGTTTAATTTTGCGCCATTTTATACCATTTTAATTAAATGGATCACTAATTTGAGCCTCTTGATTCCGTTTATCCGTATTATTCTTTGAATTATCGCTCGAAATAGGGTCAACATTCGATTGCGAACGTCTCACATCAACCACATTTCCTGACTGATCTTTTCTTGTAATAGTCACATTGGTTGTTGCCTTAGCAGGATCAGCCACAGGGGTTGGCTTAGGACGAACCAGCAATGACTCATCAATCAATGGTACCGCTGCAGGTCGTAATTTAATTTCGTATAATTTTGCAGTTGTTAGTTCTTCAGAACCCATGTCATTGACTTGACCCACAAACTGATTAAAGCCAGCAACTTTAGGCGCTACAGAAGGTGGTAACTTTAAATCCAATCCATTTAAAGTTGTCTTGGCAGCACCTTCCCCCATAAACAGCCCATAACCCAAAATGTACTGTTCAACTTGATCCTCACCACTCAAACGAAAATAAATGTATGGTTTACGATCAGTTTGCTTATTAAGAAAACTTTTAATTACATCTTCATTGGTAACGCGAAATAGTTCGATAAAATAATTATTTTTATTGTCTTGAATAAACTTTGTGCCTCTAAATTCAGGCAAATGGTTTCCTGAAGCCACTTTACGCGCAGTTAATTCCAAAGGTCGCACTTGATCAGTCAGCCCGCCCAAATAATTTGTTGCTGCCACCTTTTCAGGTTGAATCTGGACTTGAGTTTCTTCAATTTGCTTAGACTGAGTAACCAACTCTTTGCTATCAGTCAAAATCCAGAATACAAAAGATGCGACTAAAAACAGTATGCCACCGATCAACCAAATATATTGTTGCGCTGTGCGTGGGGATGAGTGGCGTACCGTCATGAGAAAACCTAAGATTATGCTTGATTACGTAAAATCGCTTGTTTCATTAATTCCACATCAAACTCTTTGGTAATTACTGCTTGCCCTAGCGACTTCAAGAGCACTAAACGTAATTGACCATTCAGGACTTTTTTGTCATGAGACATATATGCCAAAAATTCATCAAGTGGAATTTGAGGACATTTTATCGGTAATTTCGCACGTTGAATGATAATTTTTGTACGTTCAAGGTCAGCTTCTGTGATCCACCCCATTAAATAAGATAAATCTGCCGCCATCACCATTCCCGTCGCCACAGCCTCACCATGTAACCACTCACCATATCCCAGATAAGATTCAATCGCATGTCCAAAGGTATGACCTAAATTCAGTAATGCACGCTCACCCTGTTCTTTCTCGTCATTGGCCACAATTCGCGCTTTGTGTGCACAAGAGCGGTACACTGCTTCAGCAAGTAATTCTGGATGTTGTGCAACGAGACCATCCATGTTTTCCTCAAGCCATGCAAGAAAATCAACATCTCCTAATAGGGCATACTTAATGACTTCAGCCAAACCTGCTGATAACTCACGCTCAGGCAATGTTTTAAGTTGCGCCATATCCGCAAGTACGACCTGTGGCTGCTGGAATGCGCCAATCATGTTTTTGCCTAATGAGTGGTTGATTCCAGTTTTACCGCCAACGCTCGAATCGACTTGCGATAGCAGCGTAGTCGGGACTTGAATAAAATACACTCCGCGTTGGAAACAAGCTGATGCAAATCCAGCCATGTCACCAATCACCCCTCCACCCAAGGCAAGCACTGTACAATCTCGGTTAAATCCTGCCTCAAGCAAGGCATCAAAAATTAAATTCAAATGTTCAATATTTTTATAACATTCCCCATCAGGTAGAACACATGTCTCAACTTTTTTACCTAAACCTTCCACAGCTGATACATAGTGATTTAAATACAACGGTTTAACCGTTTCATTGGTGACAATCATGACCTGTTGCCCATGAATATAGGGTTCAAGTAATTGTTGCGGATCTAAATCACTACCAATGAAAATAGGATAACGGCGTTCACCGAGTTCAACGAATAAGGTTTGCATGATGTTATAAGCCAATAAAACAAATTTAATTCAATTCTTTTGCGACAATCACATTAAGAATACGTTGTGCCAAATCACGCGCAGCACCTTGATTCGTTTCAATAATATGATGTGCAACTTCACGATACAGCGGATCACGAATATTCAATAATTCACGTAATTTCTGTTCAGGATTTTCGACTTGTAATAAAGGTCGATTTTTATCACGGTAGGTTCTTTGAAGTTGTATTTCTACAGGAGTATAAAGATAAATCACAATACCTCGATCTTTTAGATAAGATCGATTAATCGACTGAGTAACTGCACCGCCACCCGTCGCAACAACTAAATTTTGTTTTGATGTTAAATCATCAATTACCAGTGATTCACGATGTCTGAATCCCTGTTCACCCTCTTTCTCAAAAATCCATGGGATGGTCGCCCCAGTTTTTCTTTCTATCTCATGATCACTATCAAGAAACTCTCGATGAAGTAAATCTGCAAGATGTCGACCAACGGTTGTTTTACCAGCTCCCATGGGCCCTACCAAATAAATATTCGGTAGGGTTTCAAACTCTTTGCTTGGCAAGGAGTCACCTATTGAATTGCTTTCATTGAAACTATATTAATTGTTTCTAGTTTGCCTGTCATTAACAATTCTTGGTGTCACAAAGATTAATAACTCACGCTTATTCTCTGTTTTACTGTCTTTTCGGAATAGACGACCAACAGCAGGAATATCACCAAAGAAAGGCACCTTGGTTTGGTTAAAAATCGTTTCTTGCTCGAAAATACCACCTAGCACCACAGTTTCACCGTTGTTCACAAGCACATTGGTATCAATTTGATTTTTATTCAAAATGATTTCCCCATTCTGTGCATAACCTGCTGGTGAATCACTGGTAATGTTCAATTTCATTTGAATTTTACCATCAGGCGTAATACTTGGTGTTACCTCTAAGCTTAACAACGCTTCTTTAAAGGAAGTCGTCGCCGTTGCAGCACCACCTGCAGTTTCAGTGGTTTGGTAAGGGATTTCCTGACCTGAAGCAACTTTCGCTTGTTGCTTATCAGCAGTGAGAACTTTTGGGGTAGAAATAACTTCACCGTAGCCATCAGCTTGTAGTGCCGACAACTCAAGGTCCAGCATAAAATCAGACATATTGATTAAACCAAATGCAATTTTACCTGCAGCCCCAGCCACACCTAAATCCACATTTAAGTTATCAGGACGTTGAATATTATAACGACCATCCTCACTTGGTGATTTTAAATCCCACAGCGTTTGATCACTACCACCAACCAAAAGATCATTATTGGTTGCAACACCTTTCGATACTACCCCCCATTTCACACCCATTTCTTTAGTGAAATCTGTTGTCGCGCGTACAATACGAGCTTCGATCATGACTTGTTTTACAGAAACATCCAATAAATCAATCATCTTGCGAATTTGATCAATTTTTTGAACTGTATCTTTAATGATCAATGTATTAGTGCGTGGATCAATTGAAACTGTACCACGTGGACTTAATAATGACCCGACACTGTCCCCCAATGGGTCAGTTGTTGAGTTTGTATTATTACCATTGGATGAACGGCTGTTACGACCTTCAGTAATCAACTTTTCAATATCTTCAACTTTGGCATAGCTCAATTGAATATATTCGGTTTGCAATGGTGCCAATTTCACACTTTGTGCAATGGCTTTCGCCTCTTCTTCTTCGGCTTTAATCAATTCTGGAACAGGTGCAATCCAAATCACGTTTCCGTTGCGACGCTTATCCAAGTTCTTGGTTTTCATTACAATATCAAGCGCTTGATCCCAAGGCACATCTTTTAAGCGTAATGTAATATTCCCTTGAACTGAATCCGAAGTCACCATATTAATGCCGGTAAAATCAGCCAACAATTGTAATACGCGGCGCACTTCAATGTCTTGGAAGTCGAGAGAAATCTTATTACCTGTATATTTCGGTGTACGATTTTGGCTGCTTAAGCCTTTTTTCTCTTCTGGGCGTTTTAGACTGATCGTTAACTTACCATCTGTTTGATAAGCCATATATTCGAAGCTACCGCTCGACTGAATGGAAATTACACCATTTGACTTATCATTATAAGCGTCTACTGTAGAGACAGGCGTCGCAAAATCATTAACGTTTAAACGGCGCACCAAATGCGATGGAATTTTGTTACCGAGGAAACGCACCACAACTTTGCTACCTTGCTGTTGTACATCCACTGGTGTATCTGCTGTTTTTAAATTCAGTACAACTTGTCCCTCACCTGCACTACCGCGCTCAAAACCAATATCTTGTAGTCCTTGTACTACTGCTTGATAAGCGACAGGTGCTGGCGGTGTATACGCAACAGGCTGCTGATAAACAGGAGCTACTGGAGGTGGTACAGGTGCTGCAACTTGCTGACTAACCACTGATGTAGGTGGAGCGGCAGGTCTTAACACAGTAGGCGTTGGTGCAGTTGGTTTCAATACCTGCTGTGCTGCAACAGGAATCACAGGTGTTGGAGTTACAGGTGTCGTTGCCACAGCTGTAGCCGCAACAGGTGTAACGTTATTCGTCAGATTAGGACGTATGACTGGCTTTAAAACACTTGGTTTAGTCGTTGGTTCTGCTGCTTTGGCTTGTGTAACCACTGGCGCCGCTGGTGTTGCCACTTTCGCAGAGTTCGGATTATTTATTTTTAAAATAAAGGTATTGCCTTCAACACGTGTCGTGTAGCTACCTTTCTGCGTTAAATTGACAGTTAACCGTGAACGCTGATCATTAGAAATGACTTCAACTGAGTTTGCTTCAGTGGTCGACACAGGTATTTTAGTATTCGCCAGTGTTTGACCTGCCTGCATAAAATCCAAAACGAGTCGAGATGGATTTTCCAATTGATATGACTGTGGCTGTGGAGGTAATCCGTTAAACATGACACGGATTTCTGTTCCTTGACCTGGCACCTGCAAAGGCACAATATTGGTCATCGTAGTTTTAGCCGCCGCTGCCTGCATAACAGCTATAGAAACAGTGGTCATAGCGAATTGACGAAGAAAACGGTTCATATACTGTCGATCCCCACCCCAAAAATTTTGCATACTCTTTTTCATTGTTATTCCTTAACTCGTCTTAACCAACAGGCCCAAGCAACACTAAGCTTCTTGGTCTTTCGATATAACCATCTCGACCATCTGAAACAATTTCAATCAGATCGATTTGAGTCGGCGTTATCTTCACGATGCGCCCTTGGTTCATCCCCATGTAATTACCACGTTGCACACGCTCAATCTCACCATCAGGGGTTTGAATCAAAGCGAGAATCTGTCCATTGTTACGTTTTAAACTTCCTTTAAAGTTTAACGTTTCCAATGCATAGCTTTCTAAAGGCTGTGGTTGACGATTAAAATTAGGATAAACACGTTTACCCGACATGATTCTTAGCTCTGTTGCCAATGAGTTTGGCAAGAATGGACTTCGAAGTTGATGCGCCGAGTAAAGAAAATTTGGAACTGGATTAAATACAGGTGCCGGTTCTATCGGTAAAGGTGGTTGGCTACGAATATTCGCCATTTCTTGATTGACCGCATCAATACGCGAATCACATCCAACCATAGTCGCTGCAATAACTAATCCGCACAAAAGCTTAAATGATTTCATTATTGTCCTCCTGCTGGCATATCAGCTGGTGGAACAACCGCTGAACCTACCGTATCTTCAGTCGATGCAACATAACGATATGTTTTGGCTTTTAATGAATAATTGATCAGTGGAATATCAGATTTTTTATCTGTACTTGGCGTCGCTGTAATCACAAAATCATGTAAGGTTACGATACGCGGTAAAGACGCAATTCCACTCACAAAACGCCCAAATGAATGATAATCACCTGTCGTTTCTATCGAAATTGGCTGCTCAATAAAGAATTCTTGAGCCACTTCATTTTCGAGACGGATATTTTTAAATTTGAGCCCTGAATTCACACCTGTTAAGTTGATGTCCTCAACTAAACTTGGAATTTCTGTTTCTTTTGGCAATTGTTGTAATTGCTCATTGAAATTCATTTCCATTTGTTGCAACTGTGCTTGGTATTGCTGCAAATTACGGAGCTTAGAATCCTTTTCTTTAAACTCTGTCAGTAAATTTGCCTCTTGTGCTTTAGCAAGATCAATGGATTCAAGTTTTGGTTTAATCACCAAAAAGTAACCAATAGCACAAACAAATAGGAAAATAAAAATCCAACAGGTAATTTTTACAGACAGTGGCCAACTACCGTAGTTATTGGAGTCCAAAGTATTAAATTGCTGAAAGAACTTTTCAACAGTCATGGACTTCTTTTTTGGTGCAGTGACATCTGAATCAAAGTCATTTAAATCATTACGACTCATGGTGCACCTCCCACATTATTCGCGTCCATCTCTGATGTCGGTTGAGCAATTGCACCCAAGTCGACAGTCACGATAAATGTACCGTATGACTCTTCAACTCGAGGGATTACCGAACTTGGTGCTTTTTCCTTCACTTCTGGCGCAGCCAAGAATGAATTCATAAATGCATTTCGGTACCACTGGGAAGCTTCTAAACCACGTAATAACTCTGCTACCGCATTCGGACTTTCTGCTTTACCTTCGATGGTAAATTTATTACCAGTACGGGTAAATTTCGTCAGATACACCGTTTCAGGAACAACACGTACCAATTCATCTACTAAACGCACAGTAACAGGTCGTTGACCTTCAAGACCTTGAATCAGTTTCATCCGCTCAATCACTGCATTTCGACGTTCTTGCAATCCTTCCAAGGATTTTAATTGAACGTCTAAACTTTGATTGGTGCTTACAATAAGTTGGTTTGCTTGTTCTTGGTCTTGCAATTTATGATTCAAGAAGAACCAAGCTGCTAAAACCGATAAAATCGCAAGTAATACCACTGCGATACAGATATAAACAAATTGCTTTTTTCGCTGTTCTCTTAGCTCTTCGCGCCAAGGGAGTAAATTAATTTTAGCCATTAATCAAAACTCCTCAATGCCAAGCCACACGCCACCAATAATGATGGTGCATCATTTTCTATTTTTTTCAGGTCGATTTGAGGAGAAAAGCCCATTTGTAAAAATGGATTAGCAATAGTGACACGATATCCCAATTTTTGTTGCATCATTTTTGCAAGACCTGGGATATTGGCATTACCACCCGCCAATAAAATATGATCAATCTCGTTAAATTGAGAAGAAGAGAAAAAGAACTGTAATGAACGCGCTGCTTGTTGAATCACTGCATCAAGGAATGGCATTAAAACTTCTGTTTCAAAGTCATCTGGTAAGGTGTTGTCTTTTTTAGCACGCCCAGCTTCATCATAAGATAAGCCATAACGATTTTGCACATCTTGAGTCAATTGCTTACCGCCAAACACTTGTTCGCGCGTGTAAATAATTTTGCCATTTTGCATAACTGATAAAGTCGTCATGGTATGACCAATATCAAGAACACCAACAAGATTTGCACCAATCGGCAATGTATCTGCAAAGACTTCAAAACTACGTTCCAGTGCATAGCTTTCAACATCGGCAACTTTTGGGGTAAGCCCGACCAAATCCAATACTTCAATACGAGAGTCCACGTTTTCAGTACGTGTCGCAACGAGTAAAACGTTCACTCTGTTTGGATTGTTTAATCGCTCAGGAAGAACTTCAAAGTCTAAACTGACTTCGTCAAGTGGGAATGGTATATATTGCTCAGCATCCATACGAATCTGAACTTCACGCTCATCATCGCTCATGTCGGCATCCATCTCGATGACCTTGTGAATCACCATAGACGTAGGCACTGCAAAAGCAGCATTCGTTGATTGCGGATTTGCAATATTAATCGCGCGCTCTAAAGCATCAGCCACGTTATCCTGATTGAGGATGTTTTTTTCAACAACACTCCCATCAACCAATGGACTTAACCCGTAACTTTCAACCCAATAGCGACCGTTTTTAACTGATAGCTCTAATAGCTTAACAGAGGTCGAACTAACATCTACCCCCACTAACCCCTTATTTGGCTTACGATATAGTCTAAGCACAATGCAATTCCTATTATTTTTTTGTCCCCAACAACAGCACAATACAAACTAACTACACTTGGTCTAATTTTTTTGCGGATATAATAACTCAACTAACATTCTGTTAAATGAGAAGCTATACTGACCTTCTATTAGTTTGCCTTTAGCACCTATTAAAACTTACTTGTTATGAAAAAGCTATCTTGTTGTGGACAGATTCACCCTTTTTTTTTGCTGATTATCATTATCTTAGTCACAATTCCAATGGGCTTTTATGGAATGTATCTCTATATTGCACCATCTTTGCCAGAGATGACTGCTTTTAAGAAGGCTCCATTATTAAAACCGCTGCAAGTTTATACAGCAGATAACCAATTAATCGCAGAATATGGTGGCAAACTTTCTGTTCCAGTTGAATATGAGCAAATCCCACAAGATTTTATTCATGCTTTTTTAGCTGCAGAAGACTCTTCTTTTTTTGAGCATAGCGGTATTAGTTTTAAAAGTTTAGGACGCGCAGTCAGTGAATCGATCACGGGTTCTGACATTCAAACTGGTGGTTCTACGATCACCATGCAGGTGGCTAAAAACTATTATTTAACACCAGAACGAACACTCAAGCGCAAACTCACCGAAATTTTCTTAGCACGTAAAATCGAACAAAAATTATCAAAAGAAGAAATTCTAACTCTCTACGTCAATAAAATTTTCCTCGGTAAAAATGCCTATGGTATTGCCGCAGCAGCAAAAATTTATTACAACAAGAATTTAGACGATCTTTCAATTGCCCAAATGGCAATGATCGCGGGCTTACCAAAAGCACCCTCTAAATATAATCCTGTGGCCAATCCTGAACGTGCGTTAGAACGTCGCAACTGGATTTTAGGTCGTATGCTACAGTTGGGTTATATCAGCCAAATTGAATATGAAGATGCAGTATCAGAGCCTATCGCCTTGGACATGCCTGATCGCGGTATTAACAATAAATTCCCTTATGTCGGTGAAATGGTTCGTTCGGAACTCGTCAAAAAATTTGGCGATCTCGCGATCGATTCTGGATATAAGGTTTACACCACTATTGATTACAATCGTCAAGCCTTTGCCGAAGAAGCAGTTCGTGTTGGTTTAGAAAATTATGACCGTCGTCATGGCTGGCGTGGCCCAGAAGCTCATGACAAACCCTTAAAAGATTTTGTGCCATTTGCAAACACCTACCCTGCTGAAGTCACTAAAGTTTTAAGTAATTCTTTTGAAGCAACTTTACAAGATGGTTCATCAGTCACTGTTCCTTGGTCTGGCATGTCTTGGGCGAGACGCTATCGCAATGCCAATAGTGTGGGTGGTGCACCTAGCAATGCCTCGCAAATTGTAAAAGTCAAAGATATTGTTCGTCTGCGTCCAAATCAAAATCGTAGTATGTGGTCCTTGGTACAGGTACCTCGTGTACAAGGTCAGTTAATTGCACTTAATCCAAATGATGGTTCCATTGTCGCGATCGTTGGTGGATATAATTTTTATCAGTCGAAATTCAACCGCGCATTACAAGGTTGGCGTCAACCAGGCTCCATTATCAAACCATTCGTCTACTCACTTGCGCTTGAACGTGGTATGACGCCGCATACCATGGTCAATGATAATCCCATTACCATTGGTAAATGGTCACCACGCAATTCTGATGGGCGTTATTTGGGGATGATTCCATTACGTCGGGCTTTATATTTGTCACGTAATACTGTCTCTGTTCGCCTTTTACAAACAGTCGGTCTGGAACGTACTCGCCAATTGTTTATGGATTTTGGTTTGCAGGATGATCAGATTCCACGTAACTACACGATTGCATTAGGAACACCTCAAGTACTCCCTGTGCAAATGGCAACAGGCTATGCCGCAATTGCCAATGGCGGTTTCCGCGTGCAACCTCACTTCATTAGCCGTATTGAGGATGCTTACGGCAAAGTGATTTATCAAGCCAATCCAGAATACGCATGTATTTCATGTATTAAATCTCAGAAGCAAGATACAACCTCTGCTGAAGCAACAACACCAGACGACGAAATTATTGAAGTTACCAATCAGTCTTTAGAGGATAAGCAACCCACTTTAACCGATGAAGAGCGTAGCCAATATCGTCAAGCACATCGAATTTTAAAATCCAGTTCAGCATTTGATATGGCGAATATTTTACGAGACGTAATTCAGCATGGTACTGGTCGCGCAGCATTAAAAATTGGTCGTGGTGATTTAGGAGGTAAAACAGGAACAACCAATGATGCAAAAGATGCTTGGTTCGCTGGCTTTAACGGCAATTTAGTCGCAGTTTCATGGGTAGGTTTCGACCAACCGACTACACTAGGTCGTCGTGAATATGGGGGGATCGCTGCTCTTCCAATTTGGAGTGACTTTATGGAGAAGTCTCTTGCCAATACACCATATGCTTGGGTAAGTTTAGATAAAAATGCAAAAGCTCCTTTAACTCGAGAACAACGTGGTCGTGTACATACATTAAACCATGAGCAAAAAGATAAAACTCCACCTTTAGCTCGTCCAATTTATCGCCCTGCTCCAGTGGTAGCACCAACGAATGATCGCGATTTTGATGATCTACCAGATAACGATCAACCGTTAACGCCGACGTCGTCGACACCACCGGATATGAATTCAACACCACAAGTTAAACGAGATTCAATCGAAAATTTGATTAATCAAGTTCAATAACCAAAATAAAGCCCTCTAAAAGAGGGCTTCTTTTAACTTTTCTTTTTTAAAATATAGATCTGAAACTCTGCACTCAGTTCAAATTTTTCAACTTGCTCTAATTGCTCACGCCGTTCAGGTTTGGCCTTATAAGCATATGGCGTCATTGCGATAAGACACTTTAGGTCCTTTTGGTTCAACACCAATGGTGCCTGAATTAAGCTTTCATCAATTAACTCAAAGTGCTCGCTCAACTGCGCTACAAATTTATGTGGCTCATGTGCCTTAACTTCTTCAAATAGTGCTTCTCGCATTTTATATAAATGTTGTGGACCTGGGGTAACAACCATTAAATACCCCGATGGCTTTAATACACGTAATATTTCCGCCTCGGGAATAGGACTAAATAAACTGGTACATAAATCGATAGTCTCGCTTAAAACAGGCAACACAGCCCCCGTACCCACAACCCAAGTGACATTTTGATTTAATTTTGCTGCTACCTGAACTGCAGTTTTAGCAATATCTACCCCTACAACTTGTATCGCTTCAGCTTCCATTGCATTGGTGTAATATCCTTCACCGCAACCAATATCTAGAAGATTTTCAATACGTAATTCTCGGATTTTAGCAACGACAGCTTGCTGTAATGGCGCATAGAATCCCGCTGATAAAAATGACCGTCTAGCTTGAACAGACTCGGGGGTATCCCCAGGATTTTTACTATGTTTATGCTGTACGACATGCAAATTCACATAACCTTGCTTTGCAATATCGTAACTATGATTACTCTTGCAGCGCCATGTTTTCCCCTCAAGCGCCAATGCCTCGCGACAAACAGGACACATCAACAGATTCATCATTTTCTCCAAAAAATTTTAGCGATGAAAAAAGCCGGCATAAGCCGACTTGATCTCATTTGATTCTTGCTTAGCGCAATTTTAAGGTCATTAGACCTAAAACTACCAGCATAATTGTGATAATCCAGAAACGGATGACCACCTGTGTTTCACGCCATCCTTTCTTTTCATAGTGATGATGTAACGGCGCCATAAGGAAAACACGTTTATTTCGCATACGAAGCGAACCGATTTGTAAAAATACAGAAACTGCTTCGACTACAAATACACCCGCCATAATTGCAAATACAATTTCCTGACGTACCATCACCGCAATAGTTCCCAGCATCGCTCCAAGCGACAAGGCACCAACATCTCCCATAAATACTTGTGCAGGATGCGCGTTATACCAAAGGAATGCTAAACCTGCACCTATCATTGCAGCACAAATAACAACGAGTTCAGATGAATATTTCACATAGGGAATATGTAAATAATTTGCAAAACGAACATCACCCGCCAAATAAGCAAACACCCCTAGGCCCGCCGCAACCAATACAATTGGCATAATTGCAAGACCATCTAAACCGTCAGTCAGGTTAACAGCATTCGACGCACCGTTAATCACTAAATAAGTGAATATGATAAAACCGATCCCTAAAGGGATTACCGATAAAGGAATTGTAAGATCTTTAAAGAAAGGGATCAGCAAATCCAACATATTCGCAGTGTGTACAGGATTAGTTTGCTGAGTCGCAATTACGTAGAGTGATATCCCTGCACCCAAAGAAGCGACAGATGTCCAAAAAAACTTCTTACGCGCTGGCAAACCTGCATTGTCTTTATAACGGATTTTAATCCAATCATCCGCCCAACCTACGGCGCCAAATATCACCATCACGCCAAGCACAATCCAAACATAAGGGTTTGAAAGATCTGCCCAAAGTAAAGTTGAAATCCCAATAGAAAGCAAAATAAGGAGACCACCCATGGTTGGTGTTCCCATTTTTTTGGCATGGTTTTCCGGAACGAAAGAACTTACCGCTTGGCCATATTTTAAAGCTTGTAACTTACGGATCATGACAGGACCAAGAACTAGGCCTATCGTGAGTGCTGTCAAGACACTGAGCAGCGCACGTAATGTTAAATAACGAACCACTTGGAACGAGCTGTGATAGCCGGAAAGTTGTTCAAATAACCATAACAGCATTTAGAGTTTCTCCATCAAATCTGCCATCAACGTTTCCATATGGGTATAACGAGAACCTTTGAATAAGAAACTCATTTTTTGCGGTTGATGTGTTTCGATTAGACTAATTAAAAATGGTAGAGCTTGCTCTTGATTGAGGAAAGCTTGTAACTTTTTCCCGTACTGAGTACTACGTGCGCCTTCCTGTGTTGCTGGTGCAAACTCACCAACAGCAACAACAAAGTTGAGTCCGCGAATCGAAACCAAATCTCGCCCGAGTAAATAATGTTGTTGAGCAGCAGTCGGACCTAACTCACCAATATCCCCAATCACCATGACACGAATACCTTCTTGCTGTGCAAGCACTTCACCCGCTGCACGCATCGAAGTGGGATTGGCATTGTATGTATCATCGATAAATAAAAAATCATTTTTTTGAATAAAATTCAAACGTCCCTTTGCACCCACAGCTTGTTCTAAACCCGTGACAATATCATCCAAGCTGATATTTAATGACAATGCAAAAGCAGCAGCAGCCAAAGCATTTTGAACATTATGCTCACCAGCAAAAGGTAAATCCACGGGTTGGACACCTACAGGCGTATGTAATTTAAATTGAGCACTCTGTGGATTCAGCTGAATATCTGAAGCATAGACATCGCCACCTTCTCCAAAACTTAAGGTTTTTGTTGTTTTTACACTTTGACGGATCTGGTCTATATAATCATCAGCTGCTGGCACGATCGAAGTTTCTGAAACATGACCATAGATTTCAGATTTAGCTTTACAAATTCCGTCACGCCCACCGAACTCACCAAGATGAGCCGTACCAATATTAATAATACCCGCAACATGAGGTTGAACGAGCTTCGAGGTATAGTCAATTTCTCCTTGATGACTTGCTCCAAGCTCCATCACTGCATATTCATGATCTGGTCGAAGCTCTAATAGCATCATAGGCACACCCAGATCATTATTGAGATTACCTCGCGTGATCAATGTCGGTGCTTTGCGAGCAAGAATACTACCAAGCATTTCTTTAGTCGTGGTTTTGCCGCTACTACCAGTCAGTGCGATAACTTTTAATTGCGCATGTTGAGCGCGACGAAATGCACCAAGCATACCTAATGCTAATCTCGTATCTGTTACCACCAACTGACAAATATCAATGTCTAAAGGCCGCTCAACAATCGCAATCTGACAGCCTCTTTCAGCCACTTGTTGAACAAACTCATGCGCATCAAAACGCTCACCTTTCAGGGCTAAAAAAGCATCCCCCGACTCCGCATGACGTGAGTCTGTCAAAATACGCTTTACTTCTCCAGTCGGTTTTTTATCATTCAACCAATACCCTTGAGTTGCAGCAACAAGATCAGACAAAGTCCATGGGACAAGTGTCGCAGTACTTGTAGTAGATGTGTGCATAATGATTCCTTAGTCTGCTGGATAAGATGCTGGCTCAGTCGCATGCTGACCTTTAATGGCTGCTTGGACTTCTACCACATCATCAAACCAATGACGAACACCATCAATCTCTTGATAATTTTCGTGGCCTTTGCCTGCAATCACAACAATGTCACCTGCTTTTGCTGTTTTCACTACAAACTTAATCGCTTCACGACGATCATGAATTTCATGAACCTCTCTGTTCGAAAATTCAATTCCAGCCTTCATGTCAGCAAAAATTTGTTCTGGGTTTTCAGTACGTGGATTATCTGAGGTAAGCAATACAACATCTGCATGATCTAAAGCAGCCTGTGTCATTAATGGTCGTTTACCGCGATCACGATCACCACCGCACCCAAACACAGCCCATAATTGCTGTGAAACATGACGTTTTAATGTTTGAAGAACCTGAATTAATGCATCAGGAGTGTGCGCATAATCCACGACAAACAAACGATCTTGATCACGCAACACTTGCATACGCCCTGGCGCGCCTTTTAGCTGAGGAACTAAAGCGACTAACTGAGATAAATCTAAACCCGCCTGTTCAACAGAGATTAAGCTCGCAACTACATTTTCAATATTAAAATGACCCAATAACGGACTATGCACTAAATAGCTTTGGGACTTGGTCACCAATTTAAAATGAACACCATCTAAACTATATTGAATCTCTTCAACACGGTAATCCGCGGGTTGAGTGGTGGAATAAGTTAAAATTTTAGGTTTTGCTGGATTTTGCTCCGCCGCTTTGAGCATGATATTTGCGTAAGCATCATCGATATTGATAATTGCAACTTTAAGGCTCTCAAACTGAAATAAGCGTGATTTTGCCTCAGCATAGGCCTCTAAAGTTTTGTGATAATCCAAATGATCGCGACTTAAATTACTGTAAGCTGCAACTTCAATTGGCGTTCCATTGAGACGCCCCTGTTCAAGACCATGGGAGCTGGCTTCAATAGCAGCAAACTTAGCCCCCTGCTGAGCATAAGCATGCAATTGATTTTGCATATGCAATGCATCTAACGTGGTATGTGTAGATGCTTCAAGGTGAGGCAAAATCCCATTTCCTGTCGTCCCCATCACAGCACATGGGTACTTACTTAACATCAGTAGCTCTGCAACAAGCCTTGAAATGGTCGTTTTACCATTGGTTCCCGTGACAGCCAATACTCGAAGTGGATTTACTGGCTGTGTCTGTTGCAAATAATCTTTCTGCCATTGTCCCATGAGCATACGCACATTCGGAACGATCAAACTTGGCGTTAAACCTAAATCTTGTTCTGAAATAATAGCCAAAGCACCAAGATCTAATGCCTTCTGTGCATACTCTGCAGTTTTTTCAGGTTGAGAAAGACTAGTCAAAGCAATAAACACTTGTCCTGCTTCAACTTTACGACTATCTAATTGGAAGCCATTAAATGCTTGTTGCATCCATTCTGCTGGATGATCTACAGCGTAGATTTGTTGAAATGTAATCGACATTCATCACCTATGGAATGGATTTTGGAGTATCTAAGGGTTTATCCAATGGTACGTTTAATAGTCTCAGCGATTCCTGCATTACTTTTGCGAAAACAGGTGCTGAGACAGTACCACCGTAATATGTGCCTTTTGGATTTTCGACCACGACGACCATCGCCAAACGTGGATCACTTACAGGTGCAACACCTGCAAATAAAGCTCGATATTCATTGGTCGAATAACCTTTACGGTCAGCACGTAATTTGTGTGCTGTACCCGTTTTACCTGCAACGCGATAACCTGGTATTTGAGCACGAGTCGCTGTACCGCCTGGTAATGTTGCTGTCTCCATCATTAACAAGACTTGATCCGCAATTTTAGGATCAATCATTTGTTCACCTTGAGGAGCTTCATCCAGCTTGTACAAACTTAAAGGAACTTTCTTCCCTTTATTTGCCAGCATGGCATAAGCATCTGCCAATTGGAGTACCGTGGCATTGAGACCATATCCATAGGACATGGTTGCAACTTCTGAAATATTCCATTTACTTGGCGGTAAGATCAGACCTGGGCTTTCACCAGGGAATTTAACAGCCGAACGCTGTCCAAAACCAAGACGCTTATAGAACGTTGGTAGAGTCGGATAAGGCAAAGATAAGGCAATTTTCGCTACACCTACGTTGGAGGATTTTTGAATAATGCCACCTAAAGTAAGCGCTCCATAATTATGCGTATCACGAATTGTATGATTACCGACACGCATCGACCCTGGGGTGGTATTAACGACTGAGTTTGCAGTGTACTTACCACTTTCAAGCGCCATCGCCACCGTTAATGGTTTCATCGTCGAACCTGGTTCAAACGAGTCAACTGCACCGCGATTTCGCATTGCATCTTTATTGGATAAACTTTTTTTATCATTCGGGTTATACGACGGCCAACTGGTCATCGCTAGAATTTCACCGGTTTTGACATCGACCGCAATTGCTGTAGCAGAACGTGCATTATTTGCCACACCTACCGCGGTAAGCTCTCGATACATAATGTATTGCAGTCGAGAGTCAATACTCAGTGTAATATTTTCCCCAGCTTCAACTTCTTTAATAACTTCTGGAACTTGAACACGGTTACCATGCTTATCACGTACAATTTTCTGTTCGCCATTGACCCCTGCAAGCCGCTTATTCAGCTGCATCTCCAAACCTTCAATCCCTGTTCCCTCGGTATTGGTTAAACCAATGATTTGAGAGTTGGGTTGTGGTTGTGGGTAATAACGTTTATATGATTTTTCAGAATATACGCCAGCAAAATTGCGTTGTGCTAACAGAGCCGCTTGAGCAGGTGGTACTTCTTTTTTCAATACTAAATAACGTGAACGAGCTCGATCTTGAACACGCTTTTTGAGGTCAGCTCGATCCAGCCCAACTGCATCTGCTAGCTCATCTAAATTCAGGTTTTCCTGTGGTAACTGATTTTTTAATTTTCGACTGGTTGGATTCTTTTTTAACTCTTCAGTAATTTCATCAAAAGTTGCTTTAGTTTCAAAATAATGTTGAGGATCAATCACCACCTTCATAATTGGTGTACTAATTGCCAAGGGAACGCCATTACGGTCGCTAATAACCCCTCGCATCGCACTTAATTTTTCAGTACGTAAAATTTTTGCGTTAGCTTTATTTTGCAAAAAGTCTTTATTCACAATTTGAACATAAAAGGCACGTGCAACCAATACCACAAAAAATGTCAGGACTAAGCCCCACATTAAATAGAAACGCCACATATCTACAGCAACGGTTCTTTTCTGTGTAATTGGCTGCTGTTTTTTACGTGTTTGTTTTGTTTTGCTTTTATCAACCATTCAGCGTGCCTATTGATTTTTCGCGGTTTCAGCAGGAAGTGAAATCACCACAGTCTGTGATGTTGGTGGTGAATACATACGTAATTGTGTCACTGCACGTGTCCCAATCTGTGCAGTCGCTCCAAATGTCTGTTGCTCAATAAGTAGACGACCCCATTCAGCATTAATGTCTTCAAGCTCACGCATATGCGTATTAAATTCACGAAAATCTTGACGATAAGAATAGACCTGATAGACCACCATAAATGCGCTCACCATGACCATAGCGGTTAAAATGCTATAGATCAGTATTTTTTTTCGCACCAAGGGCGTTGCTACAGGTTCCTGTTGTTCTACGTCTTTTTCCTTTTTCATTATTCGCCTTTAAAATTTATTCGCTCTGCAACTCGCAACCAAGCACTTCTAGAACGCGGATTTTGTTTCACTTCTTCTTCACTCGCACGTACGCGATCAATTTTTTTCAAACGACGAGTTTCTTTAGGTTTCTGAGGTAAGCCCCAACCATCATCCTCAGCTAAAGTCGACTCTTTTTGAATAAATTGTTTAATAATTCGATCTTCTAAGGAATGGAAACTGATGACCGCTAATCGACCTCCATTATGAAGCATATCCAGTGCTTCAGGTAAAAAAGCATGCACATCTTCTAATTCTTTATTGATTTCAATTCGAATTGCTTGGAATGTACGTGTCGCAGCATGCTTATTCTTTTCCCATTTCGGATGGGCAACTTTTACAATTTCAGCCAATTGACTTGTAGTCTCAATATAACCTGCTGCTTTAATCGCTTTCGCAATGCGGCGGCTATATCGTTCTTCACCATATTGAAAAATAATATTCGCTAAATGCTCTTCATCAACTTCAACCAACCATTGCGCTGCAGTTAGGCCTTGAGAGTTGTCCATTCGCATATCCAATGGACCGTCTTTCATAAAGCTGAAACCACGTTCGGCCTGATCAAGTTGTGGCGATGACACACCCAAATCTGCCATAACACCATCGACAGTTTCAACACCGCGTTGATTTAAGGCTGTTTTAATATCTGCAAAACTTGCATGAATAATGGTAAATCTTGGATCTTCTTGTTCTAACTGAGCAGCCACAGCCAAAGCCTGCGGATCTTTATCAAATGCATAGACACGAGAATGTTCATCTAATTTAGACAAGAGAAGCCGAGTATGACCTCCTCGACCAAAGGTGCCATCTACATAAATCCCTGTATTACGCCCACCCAATAGAGCATCTACAGTTTCATGAAGTAATACAGAAATATGCGACATAATAACGTTTCAGAACATCTAAAAATTTAACTGCACATTATTACCTTGTTTTAATAAAGCTCCAAACGACTTTTTGTAGGTAAATTTTACTTTCTATAGGCAAAACCGTTTCATTCACTGGAATGTTCAAATAAAAAAGCCTCACTTAGAGGCTTTTTTATTGAATTTCAATTACTTCGGTATATTAACGACGGCTGTTATAAATCTGATCAAAAATCGCACCATTCACAAAATGTGCTTGTTGTGCTTTTGCCCAATCACCGAAAACCTCATCAATGGTGAATGTTTTTAACTTAGGAAATTGTTTTGAGTATTTTGCTAACACTTCAGCATTACGCGGACGATAGAAATGCTTAGCAGCCATCTCCTGACCTAATGGTGAATATAAATAGTTGATATAGCCAGTCGCCAACCATTTATTGCCATTTTTATCTACAGTACGATCAACGATGGCAACAGAAGGCTCTGTTAAAATCGAAATAGATGGATAAACAATATCAAACTGATCTTTGCCCAAGGCTTTTTGAGTGACCAGTGCTTCATTTTCCCAAGTGAGCAACACATCGCCAATTTTACGCTCAGCAAATGTCGTCATAGAAGCGCGCGCCGCAGAGTCCATCACTTTGACGTTATGGTACATCTTACCGACAAAGTCTTTTGCTTTCGCTTCATTACCACCTGGTTGTTTGAGTGCATAACCCCAAGCTGATAAATATACCCAGCGTGGTAGACCACCTGTTTTAGGGTTTGGTGTGATGATTTCTACACCCGGCTTAACAAGATCTTGCCAATCCTGAATTTTTTTAGGGTTACCTTTACGCACCATAAAAACAATAGTTGATGTATAAGGTGCAGAGTTATAAGGGAACTCTTTTTGCCATCCTTTATTGATTTGACCCGATTTCACGATCTCTTCAATATCATTTGCCAAAGCCAAAGTGACAACGTCGCCTTTCAAGCCATCAACCACAGAGCGTGCTTGTTTACCTGAGCCACCATGAGATTGTTTAAAGTTGACTTTCACTCCAGTTCTTGACTGCCAATATTGACCAAATGACTGATTAAACTCATCATAAAATTCACGAGTCGCATCATAAGATACATTCAGGAAATCACGTTGTGCTGCTTGAGAAGATACGCTGAACGATAAACCTGTTGCGAGTAAGCCCGCTGTAAGCAAGGCTTTAAATTGAGTTTTCATAGTCAAAAAATCTAGATATACATAATTAATCTAAATATATGAAATAAAATCATATTCATCAATTTAATTTAGACATGTGATTTACGTTATATTGCTACCATTTTTCTTTCAAGATTATGAATTAATTCATAAATCATCTTAAATACAGTCTATATTCAAATATATAGTATTTTATGGATTTCTTATAATTAAAAATGGATAGCATATCGCGATCCATTCACATAAGTTCTAAAAATAGATTATTTTTCTGCTGAAATTTGGTCGTAAATCGCGCCATTTACAAAGTGCGTTTGCTGCGCTTTCGCCCAACCACCAAATACTTTATCGATGGTAAATAATTGTACCTTTGGAAATTTAGTACTGTATTTAGCTGCGATTTTTTCATTACGTGGTCGAAAATTATGTTTAGCAGCTAATTCCTGCCCCAAAGGTGAATACAGATAGTTAAGATATCCTTTTGCAAGATTACGATTCCCATTTCTATCTACGGTTTTATCTACGATGGCAACAGAAGGCTCAGCTAGAATTGAAATGGATGGATAAATAATTTCAAATTTATCTTGCCCCAAACCTTGCGTCGCTAAGAGCGCTTCATTTTCCCAAGACAGTAAAACATCACCAATTCCACGTTCAGCAAAAGTCGTGAGTGATCCACGGGCTCCTGAATCTAACACTTTGACATTTTTGTATAATCGTTTGACTAACTCACGAGCTTTGGCATCATTTCCGGCAGGCTGTTTAAGTGCATAGCCCCATGCAGATAAATAAATCCAACGTGGCGCACCACCTGTTTTTGGGTTCGGGGTAATGATCTCAACACCTGGTTTGACTAAATCATTCCAGTCTTTGATATTTTTTGGATTGCCCTTTTTTACTAAAAAAACAATGGTAGATGTATAGGGTGCTGAATTATTGGGAAATTCTTTTTGCCAATTTTTATTGATATAACCTGCTTTTACAATTTCTTCAATATCATTTGCAAGTGCCAAGGTCACAACATCTGCTTGTAATCCTGTTGCTACAGCACGTGCTTGTTTCCCAGATCCACCATGAGATTGCTTAAATTGCACGTCTTGACCAGTACGTTTTTTCCAAAACTCACCGAAACTTTGGTTATATTCTTGATAAAATTCGCGAGTGGGATCATAAGAAACATTTAAAAATGATGTATTCGCCTGTGCAATCATACTGAACAACAATGCCCCAATACTCATTGGGGCCAATAATTTATTGAAAAAGTGCTTATTCATTAAAATCTCTTTTTTATTACATTTATGAATTGCACTATATTTTTTATTTACTTCAGTCACAATGTATTCAATAGACGAATTAAATCATTGTAAATATCTAAATTTTATATACATTTTCTTCATATGAATTGCATTTTTATCACTTATACTCTCTTTAAAATTTACCGCATAACATCATATCTTCACCAAATCTCCATATTTTATTGATAAAAAGAGGCAAAATTTATTTCAGCTACAGGTTGAGTAACTTAAGGATTGTTGAATAACAAATTGTAAGAAAGTGTGATGCATTTGTGCTTTTGTGAATTTTATGTTTAAAATGTAAACCTAATTACTCTTACAATAAATTCAAAATAGGGGAAAATTGAAATGAATTTGTGCTATTTACAAGCATTAAGCTTAACTTTATGTGTTTTTGGTATGAGCCAGACACATGCAGCAGCGTTACAAAACCCTGCTAAATCACTACAAAACTCTGGTGTTGCTGAAAAGTCTTTAACACCTATCGAACGCGCATTGACTCAACAAAAACGTGAACGTGCTGAGAACAAACCTTCTTCAGAGATGGATCAGATTAAAGTGATCACCTCTATTAAGAATGCTCCAACGCAAAACTTCCTAGCATCGCAACACCAACAGTTTTCGCGTTTTTTACAAAGTTTATTTCCTCAGCACACATCTTAAGCACCATTTTTCTCAATCTCCCCAATTGAGTCAAATTTAGCCCAGTCCGATTTAATGAATTAATCATTAAGCCACTGGGCTTTTTGCTATAATAAAACCAATTTTTATTTGATAACTTTTTCTGGCTATGACAGTTCGTACTCGTATTGCACCATCTCCTACAGGTTTCCCCCATGTAGGTACTGCTTATATCGCATTATTTAACCTATGCTTTGCTCAACAGCATGGCGGTGAATTTATCTTACGTATTGAAGATACAGACCAACTCCGTTCAACACCTGAATCAGAAAAAATGATTCTCGATTCATTGCGCTGGTTAGGTTTAAATTGGTCAGAAGGTCCAGATGTGGGTGGCCCTCATGCGCCATATCGTCAATCTGAACGTATGGATATTTATAAAAAATATGCGTTAGAACTGGTTGAAAAAGGTCATGCATTCTATTGTTTTGCCACTGCTGAAGAATTAGATCAAATGCGTGCAGAACAACAAGCACGTGGTGAATCTCCTCGTTATGATGGTCGTGGTCTAAAACATACGCCAGAAGAAGTTGAAAGACGTTTAGCGGCTGGCGAACCGCATGTTATTCGCATGAAAGTACCTGAAGAAGGGATTTGTAAATTTAATGACTTACTGCGTGGTGAAGTAGAAATCCCATGGGCACAAGTCGACATGCAAATTCTGCTGAAAACCGATGGCCTACCAACTTACCACTTAGCAAACGTTGTTGATGACCATTTAATGGAAATCACTCACGTGATTCGTGGTGAAGAATGGATTCCATCGGCACCTAAACACCAATTGCTTTACCAATATTTTGGTTGGGAAATGCCTGTGCTTTGCCACATGCCACTTTTACGTAACCCTGATAAGTCAAAACTATCTAAACGTAAAAACCCAACTTCAATCAATTACTACAAAGATATCGGTGTATTACCAGAAGCATTATTAAACTATTTGGGTCGCATGGGTTGGTCAATGCCAGATGAACGCGAAAAGTTCAATTTGACTGAGATGATCGAGAATTTTGACATCCAACGTGTATCGCTTGGGGGTCCAATTTTCGATGTAGAAAAACTCAATTGGTTAAACGGTCAATGGATCAAAGCACTTAGCCCTGCTGAGCTTTTAAATACTTTATTGGCGTGGAAGGCAGATCGTGCTAAGTTAGAGGAAATTGCGGCTGCAATTCAACCACGTATTAACCTATTGTCTGAAGCAGTGAATTGGTCAGCACATTATTTTAATCACTTCCCTACACTGTCTAAAGCACAATTCGAAAGTAAAAAGTTATCTGAAGAGCAAGTTCGTCAAAGCCTACAATTTGCAATTTGGCGCTTAGAAAGCTTATTTACTTGGAATAATGACACAGTTAGCCAAACGCTAATGGATTTAGCTGCACAAATGGAAATTAAATTACGTGACTTTATGCCTGCGTTCTTTATTGCCATTGCGGGTTCTACTGCTTCAACGCCAGTGATGCAAACCATGGTGACCATTGGTCCTGATTTGACTTTTGCTCGCCTGCGTCATGCACTCGAAATCATTGGCGGTCCAAGTAAAAAAGAGCTTAAAGTATGGGAAAAATTGAATCAAAGCTTAAAATTGCCGAAAAATGATGCAGTTGATGAAGCTTAATTAAATTTTTTATTGACGCATGAGTGTTATATCCCTAATATAGCGCTCACACAGATTGAGCACTTAGCTTGATACCTAGATTGCTTTTATAGCACTGACTGTGTTGCCTCATAAGTCCCTATCGTCTAGAGGCCTAGGACATCGCCCTTTCACGGCGGTAACCGGGGTTCGAATCCCCGTAGGGACGCCAAATTCTAAAAAAACCACTGACCTCGATCAGTGGTTTTTTTTCATCTATACATTTTTGATTTTAGTTTCGATGTTATAGAATTAAGTAAAAGAAATACGGAGCGCTCATGCAGTACCAATGCCCTAAATGTCAAAGTCGTAAAATTCTTCCTTTAGCGAGTGCTAATGCACCTGCTGTACGACCAAATGTTCCTAAAAGCTTAATCATCCTCGTACCCACTCTATTTTTACTCCTATTATTGGTCATTATTAGCGTTGTATTGATGATTTTTAGTAATGGTGCTGGTGAGACACTTCAAATTGCAACTGTGATCGTATTTTTAATTGCAGTGATAGCAGGTGTGATGTTCTGGAAAGATTTACCAGATTTCAAAATTTCGATGCAAGCCTTCATGCAATCTCAAAAAAAATGGAAATGCCGTGAATGTAATCACGAATGGGAAAATTAATTGTTTATTTTCATCTATCCTTAAAGCTCATTTGAGCTTTAAGGACTTAAAATTAAATAAATTTAAATTTTATATATGAGTAGTAGACAAAACCTTCAAAAGAGCATAATTTAATGAAATAGATCTCATTTTTGCATGGATAAGCAAGGAGAACCATAATGATAATAAAACTATTTCAATCACTATTCTTTGATCTAAAACGTACTCGAACAGCTAATTTATCCAATCTCGAGCCATCCACATCCTTAAACCCTCGAAATCAAATGTGGTTATACCTACGTGATGCATTACGTGGGAATGCTGAAGCACAATATCAATTAGGTCTGAGTTACTTAAATGGTGAACTAGGTTTGGATCGAAATTATCAAATTGCTGAAAAATGGCTGAACCAATCAGCGAATGCTGGAAATGAAAATGCAAAAAGAACTCTACTTCAAGCTTATAGTCTTTTAGCATTTTCATAGAATTAATCATAAAAAACCAGCCTGAAGGCTGGTTTTTTTATTAGATGGAATTAACCACCAATTTTGCGATATTTCTGGCGCTTAGCCACTAAATCATCGCCATCACGTTTACGACGGTATTCTTCGAACTCAGCATAGTTTCCTGTGAAGAATTCTGGTGTTTCACCTTCGAATGACAAGATGTGCGTTGCAATACGGTCAAGGAACCAACGGTCATGCGAAATGACCATTACAGTACCCGGGAATACTAAAATTGCATCCTCAAGGGCACGTAAAGTTTCGATATCCAAGTCGTTCGATGGTTCATCGAGAAGGATAACGTTTGCACCCATTTGTAGAATTTTCGCAAGTTGTAAACGGTTACGCTCACCACCTGACAATTGACCTACACGCTTCTGCTGATCTTGGCCTTTAAAGTTAAAACGACCAATATATGCACGTGATGCGATTTCATATTCACCAATACGTAAGATATCTAAACCGCCAGAAACTTCTTCCCAAACCGTTTTATTGTTATCTAAGGTGTCACGAATCTGACCCACGTAAGCCACTTTAACTGACTCACCTAGCGTTACCGTACCTGTATCAGGTTGTAATTCACCTGTCATCATACGGAATAGTGTAGTTTTACCAGCACCGTTCTCACCCACGATACCCACGATCGCACAAGGAGGAACAACAAAAGATAAATCTTTGTAAAGTGTACGATCACCAAACGATTTGCTGATGCCTTCAACTTCTACAACCTTGTTCCCTAGACGTGGACCAGGTGGAATGTAGATTTCAGACGTTTCGTTACGTTGTTGGAATTCACGAGAGTTAAGCTCTTCAAAGCGTTCCATACGTGCTTTATTTTTCTTTTGCTGACCTTTTGCATTAGAACGAACCCATTCAAGTTCTTTTTTCAATGCTTTAGCAAAAGATTCTTCTTGCTTCTGTTCTTGCTCTAAACGAGCATTTTTCTGCTCTAACCAAGAAGAATAATTACCTTGATAAGGGATACCCATACCACGGTCAAGCTCAAGAATCCACTCAGCAACGTTATCCAAGAAATAACGGTCATGCGTAATCGCAACGATTGTACCAGGGAAGTCTTTTAAGAAACGTTCCAACCATGAAACAGATGATGCATCCAAATGGTTCGTCGGTTCGTCAAGAAGCAACATGTCTGGTTTAGACAAGAGCAAACGGCAAAGTGCCACACGACGGCGCTCACCACCTGACAATTTAGTGACATCAGCATCCCAAGCTGGCAAGTTTAACGCTGCCGCTGCTTGTTCAAGCTGGTTATTTAAGTTATGCGCATCCCAAGTTTGAATAATTGCTTCAAGCTTTTCTTGCTCTTTTGCAAGTGCATCAAAGTCGGCATCTTCAGCTGCATATTCAGCGAAAACTTCATCAAGACGAGCTAATGCATCAAGTGCTTCACGAACGCCATCTTCAACGTTGCCACGAACGTCTTTTGTTTCATCTAATGGCGGCTCTTGCTCAAGGTAGCCGATCTTGATACCTGGTTGTGCACGAGCTTCACCAGAGAAATCTTTATCTACGCCAGCCATAATACGAAGCAAGGTAGATTTACCTGCACCGTTTAAACCAAGAACACCAATTTTAGCGCCCGGGAAAAATGATAAAGAGATGTCTTTAAGGATTTCGCGCTTAGGCGGAACCATCTTAGACACACGGTTCATCGTGTAAATATATTGGGCCACGTAGGACTCCTCTATAAAAAAAACAAAATCCGCTGTAAATACAAATCGCGGACAAATAATTAGGGAGCATTATACGATGAATACGATAAAAACATAAGCCATACGCCCGAACTTGCAAGGAATGTTACAAGTTTATTTTTCATCAAATTCACCATTCAAAGTGCACAAGAATATGGCTTTTAAATGAGCAACATATGAGAATTTTAGATAACTTTTTCAATATTTTATAAATTTTATAATATGATTAGGGTGCTATATTCTCATTGAACAATTTTTAAACCACAAGAAGATCTCAAAATGACATATAAGGACGAAACCCTCGCCATCCATGCTGGATACTCACCTGAACCAACGACTAAAGCAGTTGCGGTACCCATTTATCAAACGACGTCTTACTCATTTGATAATACGCAACATGGCGCAGACCTATTCGATTTAAAGGTCTCTGGGAATATTTATACACGGATTATGAACCCAACGACTGCTGTGCTTGAACAACGTATTGCAGCACTCGAAGGTGGGATCGGCGCATTAGCACTTGCATCAGGTATGGCAGCCATTACCTATGCCATTCAAACCATTGCTGAAGCTGGGGACAATATCGCTTCTGTATCTACACTTTATGGTGGTACATATAATTTATTTGCACATACGCTACCAAAACAAGGGATCGAAGTGCGCTTCTTCGATTATCAAAATCCAGAAAGTTTGCGGGCACTTGTTGATGAAAAAACTAAATTAGTCTTCGTTGAGTCTATTGGTAATCCACTCGGCAATATTATTGATTTAGAGGCGATTTCCAAGCTTGCACATGAACTTGGTATTCCTGTGATTGTGGACAATACGGTTGCTACACCAGTGCTTCAAAAATCTTTTGAATTTGGTGCAGATATTGTTGTTCACTCTCTAACCAAGTACATCGGCGGACATGGTAATTCGATCGGCGGTATCATTGTTGACAGCGGTAAATTCCCTTGGGGTAAATATCCAGATCGTTTTAAAGCGTTAAATACGCCCGATCCAAGCTATCACGGCGTGAACTATGTCGAAGCGCTTGGTGAAGCAGCTTATATTGCACGTGCTCGTGTCGTGCCATTACGCAACACAGGTGCAGCGATTAGCCCACAAAATGTTTTCTTAATCCTACAAGGTTTAGAAACATTAAGTCTACGTATGGAACGTCATACTGAAAATGCTTTAAAAGTTGCTCAATATTTACAAGCTCATCCAAAAGTAAAATGGGTAAATTACGCAGGATTACCTGATCACCCGCAGCATGCTTTAGCTCAGAAATACGTTAAGGGCAAACCTTCAGCAATTCTTTCATTTGGTGTACAGGATGGCTTAGCAGGCGGAACTCGCTTTATTGATGCCCTACAATTATTCACACGATTGGTGAATATCGGTGATGCAAAAAGCTTAGCATGCCACCCAGCAACCACAACGCATCGCCAACTGAATGAAGAAGAGTTAAAAGCTGCTGGCGTTTCTACGGATATGGTTCGCTTATCTATTGGAATCGAACATGCTGACGATTTAATCGCCGACCTAGAACAAGCGCTCGCTCAAGTTTAATTTTGATAATGCATTAGAAATAAAGCCTCATGATTGAGGCTTTATCCTCATTTACCTTAGGGTCTTTTTTAGTTATTTTACTCGTATTATCAAATACAAAAATTAGAGCATTTACTCTAATTTTTACAATAAATTCATAAACTTATGCCATGGTTTATTTTCATTTTTCCACTATACTGATTTGTATGACACGTTGCAAAAGACGTGTTGCACAATTCATTGCATTTACAGGGAGAATGAAGTGAATAAAAAATTAGAACAGCGTTTTAAAAAACGTGTCCATGGAAAAAATATTCTGATTACAGGCGCATCCAGTGGTATCGGTTTAACTGTTGCACATCAATTGGCTGCGGCAGGTGCGCATGTATTATTGGTGGCACGAACTGAGGAAACTTTACAACAAGTAAAATATGAGATTGAGCAAAAAGGGGGAAAAGCTGACATTTTTCCTTGTGATTTGAATGATATGAGTTCAATCGATGCTGTAACGCAACAAATCTTCGATAGCGTCACACATATTGATATTCTAATTAATAACGCAGGTCGTTCGATTCGCCGTGCAGTCCATGAGTCCATCGACCGTTTTCATGATTTTGAACGCACGATGCAACTCAACTATTTTGGTGCTGTTCGCCTCATTTTAAATGTCCTTCCACATATGATAGACCGTGAACGTGGACATATTATTAATATTAGTTCAATTGGTGTATTAGCCAATGCTACACGCTTCTCTGCATATGTCGCTTCAAAAGCTGCATTGGATGCATTTAGCCGTTGCCTATCAGCTGAAGTACATGCGCATAATATCGCTATCACCTCGGTCTACATGCCTTTGGTCAGAACGCCGATGATCGCTCCAACTAAAATATATAAATACGTGCCAGCACTTTCACCGAATCAAGCTGCAGATTTAATCGCTGGTGCTATTGTGAACCGTCCAAAAAAGGTAGCGACTGGTCTTGGAAAACTTGCATCAATTACTTATGCAATTGCACCTGATATTAATAATAAATTGATGTCGATTGGATTTAATTTATTTCCAAGCTCTACTGCTTCTGTCGGTCGCCAAGAGAAATTAAACATTGTACAGCGTGCATATGCCCGACTATTTCCTGGCGAACATTGGTGATCGAACAAGTTAATTTAAGTACTTTGTGAGATGATCTTGTTACATTTTCACTGTGTGATTTTAATTATTCTTTAAGAATTAAATGCCATGATCAAAACATAAAATAGGAGTTTGTCATGGCTCAAATTTATTTTTTTAGATTATTTTTTCTAGCAGTTGCTGTTTTGATTTTTACTCAAATCATGAGCATGATTATTCAGCAACATTACTCATTCGACACCTTATTACAGCTAGGTTTATTTTTAATTTTGCTTGAGCTGGGATTCAACATAAAACCAGCCGATGCTCAAAATAAAACTGAATTGGATCAACAGCAGATGAATCATGCCAAAGCACCAAAGTCTTATGCATATCATTTGTCAAAAATAGGTTTAGGCACTATTGCATTCAGCTTGATCTTACCGAATCTTATTTAGTGCTAATCATGATTGGGTTCAAATCTAGGCGTAAAAAAAATTTTGAGATCATTCGTTAGGTGGCAGAGTTATGTTATAAACCTTGCATCTTATTGATTTTATGCTTTGTACTTATGCGTGGTTTAGCTTTAGTGCTGCAATTTGCAGCCATCGCATTTGCGATATTCCTCATTTATCAAGTTACTCTAGGTTTTTATACTCAAGAATTTAAAGTTTTAGACGTAGTCGCAGATGTAGGAACTATTCTCATCTGTATCGATCTTGCCGTATTCTTGTGGCATAGCCGCCAAACTAAAGCTGCCAACCTACAAGACTATGCACAAAAGATCGAACAATCAGTTCCAAAATTCGTAAAAATTTCACGAAAATTAGGTCATCTCGGGATTTTATTGATCTTAACCAGCTGGATTGTCCCCATGATTAATGGATAAATTAAAAACCTCCCATTTGGGAGGTTTTTAATATCACTTACTGATGAAATGAGATCATTTAAGATAAAAAGTTGACTTGACCAGATTTCACATCATAGATTGCGTCAACAATCCCAATCTCTTTACGCTCAATCATGTCTCTTAACGTGTCACTATTTTTAATAATATAATTAATATTATTTCGCACATTTAACACAGTTACGGCATCAATAAAATTGGTTGTAAGTTGATAATTACTCATATCATTTTTGACTGTTTCCGCCGCCTGCATAATCGGCTTCAAAAAATGCTGAACGTTCGGTGTATCTTTTAGTTGACTCAAATCCACCTTTTGCTCAAATAAATGACAAGCAGATCCTACCGCACCACAGTCCGTATGCCCCAATACCACGATCAGTTTTGAACCTTTGGTTTTACATGCAAACTCTAAAGAGCCCACGACTTTTTGACCAGCAATATTTCCAGCAATACGCAAACTGAATAAATCACCGATTCCTACATCAAAAATGCGCTCTGTCGGTGCTCTAGAATCCATACAACCAAACACTGCAGCAATAGGATGTTGCCCTGCATTTGACGTAACTTGAATTTGGCGAGCAATATTATGGTGTAAACGCTGATGATTAATAAAACGCAAGTTCCCGTCTTTTAGCATCTGTAAAACTTGATCAGGACTGAGCTGTTTTTGGAGTTCTTGCGTACTCACATCAAGATCGAGCTCGTCCTCTTTTATTTCAGGATAATGTGCTTTAAAACCTTGTAAATTAACTTTTATCCCCTGCTTTACCGCCACTTCACTTTGAAAGTCCTTAATAATTTGATAGATATCTGGATCAATATAATAGGTATTGGATGCATCGATTAGCACATTTTCATGCGGTTTAACTTTTTCTAAAGCGGTGACGAGTGCGGCACGATTTAAAAAACTTAAATTCGGTGCTAATTCAATACGGGTAAGTGAACCATGCAAGTGTTTTTCATGGATCACACGTACACCACGGTGTAAATGACTCTGTAAGATAATCAATAAACTGATCACTAGACCAATCATGATGCCTTTCAGTAAATCAGTTGCAATGATTGCAACTACCGTGACAATAAAAGGTAAAAATTGTTTCCAACCTTGCGCATAAATCCGTTTAAATAGGCTTGGTGTTGCCAATTTAAATCCAGTCAAGATTAAGATTGCTGCCAATGAAGATAGCGGTATCGCATTGATTAATGGGGTGAGCGCCACCACTGCAACAATCAGTAAAAAACCATGAAAGATTGCAGAAAATTTGGTTTTAGCTCCACTGGTTGCATTCACTGAACTACGAACAATGACTGAGGTAATCGGCATACCACCGATCAATCCTGACATAGAGTTTCCAACACCCTGTGCAAATAATTCACGATTCGGTGGTGATGAGCGCTTTTGTGGATCCATCTTATCGGCAGCTTCTAAATTCAATAGTGTTTCAAGAGAAGCTACCACCGCTAATGTAATTGCACCCGTATAAATTAAACTATTATTCCAATACGAAAAATCTGGAAACTGGAAAATCGTTTCTGAACCAGAAAAGATATTCGGAAGATTAATCAATTGTTGAGGGTTTACTGCATATGGAGAGCCGATTTTCAACATGATAAAGTTAAGAAGTCCAGCAAATATCACCGCAATCAAGGCTGAAGGCAGCGGCAGTTTTTTTAATTTACTACTATCCCACAGTAGGATTAACGCAATACAACTTAGACCAATTAATCCTGAGCCAATATCAATATGACTCAGTACAGATTGAATTGACCATTGATCAATCAAAACAAAGCCTTTGACATCCAAACCAATCAATTTAGGTAATTGACTGATAATCAGTAACAGACCAATCGCGGCAAGCAATCCCAAAATCACATTGGTGGGTACGAAATTTGAGAAAACACCTAACCTAAAAATACCAAATAATATTTGTAAAATTCTAGCTAAAAACAATGTGAACAAAAAGGCTTGATAATTACCTTGTAGTAATTCAATTTGGGTCAATACAATCGCCACTAAGCCTGCAGCGGGACCAGATACACTGATATGTGAGCCACTAAAAAAACCAACAACGATTCCACCAATCACGCCAGCAATAATGCCTGAAATGAGTGGTGCACCTGATGCATGAGCTATGCCCAAACAAAGCGGAAGTGCAACAAGGAAAACAACCAGACCTGAGAGCAAATCACGACTATAAAATCGAGGTTTCAGCTCTTTATTTTGAGATATACTCATGTTTAATTTTTCTTAATTATATGACTTATAAAGTTAAAAATAATTTTGAAGTGAATTGATTATTAAGTTTTTCTTGTTGTTTTACACCATCTTAAAGTTTACATTTAAAATAAATCACCTTGATGTTCTTCATTTATTTAAAAACATAAGCATAAAAAAACCTCCCATATGGGAGGTTTTTTACCTGATTAAAGATTACTTCGAACCTTTAACCCCTGCTTGTAATAATAATGCACCTAAACCACCAATTTTCTGTTCTTGTGGTTTCTGCTGCTGAGGTTTTTTCGCATGTTGTGGGCGATCACCCTGTGGACGTGCTTGCTGAGGACGCTTCGCGTGTGGTTTACGCTCACCACGTTGCTCTTGCTGGCCATGAGTTTCACGACGTGGCTGGCGCGTTGCCTTCGCAGGTGCTTCAGATCCTGCAGGACGCATCGATAAATTAACACGATTACGTTCCACATCAACTTGTAACACACGCACTTGAACAATTTGCCCTGGTTTCACAAACTTATGTGGATCAGAAATAAATTCATTCGCTAGTTCTGAAATATGAACTAAACCATCTTGATGAACACCAACATCAACAAATGCACCAAAGTTCGTTACATTGGTCACTACACCTTCAAGCTCTAAGCCTTCAGTCAGTTGTGAAACCTCAGTAATGTCATCACGGAACTTCGCTGTACGGAACTCTGGACGTGGATCACGACCTGGTTTTTCAAGCTCCGCCAAAACATCTTGGATCGTTGGTAAACCAAATTTATCATCAACAAACTCTTCAGGTTTAACCTGACGAATGATTTCAGTATTGCCAATAATATCTTTTACAGTGGTCGCTTTCGCTTCAACAATCTTGTTGACTAAACCATAAGACTCAGGATGAACTGCTGATGCATCCAATGGTTCTGAACCATCTTGAATACGTAAGAAACCTGCAGCTTGCTCAAAAGTACGCTCACCTAAGCGTGGTACTTTTTTCAAATCTTGACGATTATCAAAACGACCATTCTCTTTACGGTAGTCTACAATTTGCTGTGCTATAGATTTGTTTAATCCTGCGATGTAACCCAAAATCGCTGAAGATGCTGTATTCACATCTACACCAACTGAGTTCACACAGTCTTCCACTACAGCTTCAAGCGTTTTTGCCAAGCCTGTTTGATTCACATCGTGTTGATATTGACCTACACCAATTGATTTAGGATCAATCTTCACAAGTTCAGCCAATGGATCTTGTAAACGACGCGCAATAGATACTGCACCACGAATCGATACGTCTAAATCTGGTAATTCTTGTGAAGCCAATTCAGATGCTGAATATACTGAAGCACCTGCTTCAGATACAGACACGCGCGTTAATTTAAGATCAGCATGAGCAGCCATCATTTCCGCAACAACAGCTTCTGTTTCACGACTCGCGGTACCGTTACCAATAGCAATTAGCTCAACATTGAATTCACGGCATAAACGTGCCAATTCATTGATTGAGCCTTCTTTATCTTCTTTAGGTGCGAATGGATAAATCGTGCTGTGTGCCAGTACATCTCCAGATGCATTCACGACAGCCAATTTCACACCCGTACGGATACCAGGATCCACACCTAAAGTAGTACGTGAACCTGCTGGTGCAGATAAAAGTAAATGACGTAAATTTTCTGCAAATACTTGCATTGCTTCTGCTTCAGCAGCCAAACGCTTTTCTGTCAGAAGTGAATGCTCAATTGTAGGGCGGACTTTGCCGAGCCAGAATAATTTTGCAGTCTGCTTCAGAAAATCTTGACGGGCTTGAGGTTGAACTTGATCAAGATTGTATTCAGTTTCAATGCGCGCCAAAGGAGCATCATTTTCACCATCAACTTTTAGACCTAGTACATTCTCTTGACGTCCACGTAACATTGCCAATAAGCGATGTGATGGAACTTTGTTTAAATTTTCAGAAAAATCGAAGTAGTCACGGAATTTTTTACCAACTTCTTTTTTCTCTTCACTAGCAACTAAGCTTTTTAAAACTGCTGTTTTTGCAAACATCGCTTTAAGCTCTGTCGTGAGTGCAATATTTTGTGCCCAGTCATCAATGAGAATATGCTGAACAGCGTCTAATTGACTCTCTAAATCAGGATAATCTTCATGATTAAATCCTGCTAAAGCTTCTGCAGGTTCAACATTTTCATTATAGATTTTTTCAGCGATTGGGCCTAAACCAGCCTCTTTTGCTTTAAATGATTTACTCGTACGTTTTGGACGATACGGTGCGTAAATTTCTTCTAATGCATTTTTTGTTTCAACGGCATTGACGCGAGCTAACAAATCATCCGTGAGTTTATTTTGTTCTTTCAGTGATTCAATGACCTTTTCACGGCGTTCAAATAAATCACGAAGGTAAGTTAATCGGGTATCCAGTTGACGTAACTGCGTATCGTCTAAGCCTTGAGTTACTTCTTTACGGTAACGTGCAATAAATGGAACACTAGAACCTTCATCAATCAGCTTAATGGCAGCTTCTACTTGGTTTGGACGTACGGCAAGTTCACTTGCCAACTGCTGAACTAAGTCAGTCATCGTGTTAAATTCCACAAGGATAAGGACTAAAAGTTAGTGATTATAAAGACCGAGACTATAAAATCCACAATTGTTTTGAATATTTGCAATGAAATTTTAAATAAAAGTCTCAATTTTTCTAGTTTTATCTCCCAGAGAAAAAGCTTCTAGTGAGATCTCTGATCAATTATTTGAGTGTAATGCGTCATTGTGTCATCACTTTGACAATGAACTAAAACATTTAACTCTTTATAATCACTTTATTTTTCTGATTTTGATGTAAATTTTTTGCTTTCAATACCACTTCAAATTAGCTTCATATTGAATAGCGATTTTATTTTAAATTATTTGCTTAAAAACAGGTCAATACATGTTGTGATTTGGTTTCAGAACACACTTAAAATTGTAATTTTGAGCAATTTGATACATAGTCTTAACAAGAACTTAGGCATTATACTGAGACAAATGACTATTTATAAATACAACTTTTAAGGGAGTGCATCATGAGTTTAGTTGTACCTGCTGAAAATACTGATGTAGTACACAATGACACTGACAGAGTTGAACGCATTCTGGTCGTCGACGATGATGTGCGTCTTCGTACCCTTTTACAACGGTTTTTAGAAGATAAAGGTTTTGTGGTTAAAACCGCACATGATGCCACGCAAATGGATCGGTTATTACAACGTGAACTTTTCTCGCTCATCGTTTTAGATTTTATGCTTCCTGTAGAAGATGGTTTGAGCATTTGTCGTCGTTTAAGGCAGTCTAACATTGACACTCCTATTATTATGCTCACTGCACGTGGTAGCGACTCTGATCGTATTGCAGGGCTTGAAGCAGGTGCTGATGACTATCTACCAAAACCATTCAACCCAAATGAATTGTTAGCTCGTATCCGAGCTGTACTACGTCGACAAGTGCGTGAGGTTCCTGGGGCACCAAGCCAGAATGTTGAAGTGGTTTCATTTGGTCCTTGGTCACTCGATCTATCGACTCGAACACTGACTCGTGAGGGTCAAGTGGTGACCTTAACTACTGGTGAATTCGCAGTACTCAAAGCATTGGTGCAACATCCTCGTGAACCGTTGACACGTGATAAATTAATGAATTTGGCACGTGGTCGTGAATGGGGAGCAATGGAACGCTCTATTGATGTTCAAGTCTCTCGTTTACGTCGTTTAATCGAGGAAAATCCGGCTCGTGCACGCTATATTCAAACGGTGTGGGGTGTGGGATACGTATTCGTACCAGATGGTGCAGAATAATTTTTTAAACAATGGACTCCGCCATCAATGATGTCGGGGTCTTTATTTTATGTATTAAACAATTACATGCACTTATTCTTTTTAAGCCCAAACTCTCAGGTTAGACCGTGAAACTTGATCCTATTGACCCACAAAAATTTAATGAATTTGTTGCGTATTCAGAGCGAAAACGAACGAAATGGGAACGCTTTCTTGACAAAATCAAGCCGCGCTCCGCTGCAATGCGAACAACAGTTTTGGTTGTTTTTGTGGTGTTCTTTAGTCTGTTTATGTCACTTTGGTTTTTTTGGAAAACCCTCTATTTACCAGAGATTCAACAGCATGCACGCTACCTTGCGGTTGAACTCGAAATTATCAACAACCCCGACCTTCGAATTTTTCATGGTGACACTGAACTTAATGTTGACACATGGTTAAAACAGCGTGTTGGAATTGAATACGTTACAGACCCTGCTGCGTTCCCCAACCAGCGCGATAAAGTCATTGCTGAATTCTTTACGAACCAAGTTGAAAAACGTTTGGCCAAAGAGCTCGACGTGCCTGAGGTCACCGTCTATTTCCAATTTAAACCTAGCCCACGTATTTGGATTCAAACCCCAGAAATGAACGGGAATTGGGTTCAAGAACCGTTAAAAACTTATGCAAATTATAGCCCCGAATTGATTTTGGCATGGTTTCTTGGCGTACCGCTGATTTCAGCCATGATTATCTTAACTTTAGTGAGACAGCTCAATCGCCCACTACGCCGACTTCAAAATGCAGCAAATAGCTATAGTAAAACTGGAAAAGCCCCCTATCTTGAGACGAACCACGGACCTTTGGAAATCCGCCAAGTCAACCAAGCCTTTAATCATATGATTTATACATTGGAGCTCACTGAACGTGATCGTCAAATTATGTTGGCTGGTATTTCACATGATTTAAGAACCCCGCTCACTCGAATTCGACTGAGTGCTGAAATGATGTCAGATGATGACTTCTTGAAAGAAGGCTTAATCTTTGATGTGGATGATATGGATGCCATTCTTAATCAGTTTATTTCTTACATGCGTGATGGTTCAGATGAAGACCTAAAAGAAACCAATATCAATACCCTTTTGCAAGAATTGGTTATTCAGTTTAAACCCCTGGATATTCGCTTTGAACCAGAAGAACTCCCACTGATTACTGCTCGTTCGCTTTCCCTCAAGCGCTTAATTGGTAACTTAATTAATAATTCTAAGCGTTATGGTGCTGAACCCATTGAGCTAAGTGCGAAAGTCGAGGGAGATCATCTAAAAATTTGTGTTGCTGATCACGGTGCTGGAATCCCAGAAGATCAAATTGAAGACCTTATGCAACCTTTTGTACGTGGTAATGAAGCACGAACAATCCAAGGGAGTGGTCTTGGTTTAGCTATTGTGAAACGAATTGTCGATATTCATGAAGGTGAATTAAAAATTCATAATCGTCCTGAAGGAGGTCTTGAAGCGGTCATTCTACTGCCCCTTTCAACACCTCAAGTTGCTGATATTTCAACCAATAGCACCTTAGATAAAATCAGGCAAACCATCACCGAACGATTTTGATGAATGGTGAATAGTTGAACGGTTGAATTGGTTTAATTATTCACCACAATGAAAATTAAGTATAAAAAACAATATCTTATAAACCATAATATATCTTTATATCCGCATTTTTTGAAAAAATTAGACCTTAGCCTAACAGGTATGCAAAATGGCTCGCTTGATCGGTACAATCGGTGCCAGATCCAGAATATCAAGAGAAGAGTAAACCATGTCTTTAGATCGCATTCGTTTAGAGTCACTTCATGAAAAAGTCATTTCAGCTGAACAAGCTTCAACGTTTATTGAAGATGGCATGACCGTAGGTATGAGTGGTTTCACGCGTGCTGGTGAAGCTAAAGCAGTTCCATTGGCATTGGTAAAACGCGCTCATACAAACCCTTTAAAGATCACTTTAATCACAGGTGCGTCTTTGGGTAATGACTTAGATAAACAGTTAACTGAAGCTGGCGTATTGGCTCGTCGTCTACCTTTCCAAGTCGACAATACTTTGCGTAAGGCGATCAATAAAGGCGAAGTAATGTTTATTGATCAGCATTTGTCAGAAACTGTTGAACAAATGCGTAATAAACAATTGAAAAAGCCTGATATTGCAGTCATCGAAGCTGTAGCAATTACTGAAGATGGTGGCATCATTCCAACTACTTCAGTAGGTAACTCAGCAAGCTTTGCAATCTTTGCAGAAAAAGTAATTGTTGAAATTAACACAAATTTAAGCCTAGCATTCGAAGGCTTGCACGATATTTATATCCCATCTTATCGTCCGACACGTCAGCCAATCCCACTCACTCAAGTCGATGAGCGTATTGGTACACATGCAATTAATATCGATCCTGCTAAAATTGTTGGCATCGTATTTAACAGCGAATTCCATGATTCTCCATCAACAGTGACTGCACCAGATGATGAGACTCAAGCAATTGCAAACCACTTAATCGAATTCTTTGAAAAAGAAGTCGCTGATGAACGTCTTCCTAAAAATTTAGGTCCATTACAAGCAGGTATTGGTTCAATTGCCAATGCGGTATTAACGGGTCTTAAGGAATCGAATTTTGAAGATCTCATCATGTACTCAGAAGTACTTCAAGACTGTACTTTTGAATTAATTGATGCTGGTAAAATGAAATTCGCTTCTGGCTCATCAATTACACTTTCTGCCCGTTATGGTGAAAAAGTATTCAATAATCTTGAGCAATACAAAGACAAACTTGTATTACGCCCTCAAGAAATTTCAAACCACCCAGAATTGGTACGCCGTTTAGGGATTATCGGGATCAATACTGCGCTTGAATTTGACATCTACGGCAATGTGAACTCTACGCACGTATGTGGTTCAAAAATGATGAATGGTATTGGTGGTTCAGGTGACTTCGCACGTAATGCGCATATCGCAATCTTCGTGACAAAATCAATCGCTAAAGGTGGTGACATTTCATCTGTAGTGCCAATGGCATCTCACGTAGATCATACAGGTCATGATGTAGACGTTCTTGTGACTGAACAAGGTCTTGCTGATTTACGTGGTCTTGCACCGCGCGAACGTGCACGTGCAATCATTGATAACTGTGTTCACCCATTGTATAAAGATGCATTAAACGACTATTTTGATCGTGCATGTGCTAAAGGTGGACAAACCCCTCACCTACTTACAGAAGCGCTCTCTTGGCATTCTAATTTTGAAGAAACAGGTCATATGTTATCTGCACCTGCTGAAGCAAAATCTGCATAAGTATGAATTTGAAAAAAGCCCTGATATTCAGGGCTTTTTTTATTTCAACGATTCTAAAATACTTTTAAATCATCATGATAATTGACATAAACCAATAAAATAGGCAGGATTGAATAAGATACTTAAATGTTAACCAGTTTACATTTTATTAATATTAAATTACACAAAATCACACTTTTATAGCTGAACTTTACACATAATTTAAATATTATTATTTCATAGCAAGATTATGAGTGAACAAATAATAATAACAGCGTACTGTTTCATCAGTTTTCCTTCCTAGATTTCCCCCAAAATCTAGGAATTTTTTTGTCTATATGTTTTACAGAACTCAAGTTTAGTGTCCGCATAAAAAAACCTCGATGTTCGAGGTTTTTGTGTTTGAGACGAATTCTATTTTAATGATTACCTTGAACTTTTTCCTCAATCTCTTCCACACTGGTGTGACGAACATCGTAGCCTTTAGCCATATAAATCACTTGTTCAGAAATATTACGCGCATGGTCACCAATACGCTCTAGAGATCTCAGCACCCACATAACATTCAGAACACGAGAAATATGACGAGGATCCTCAATCATGTAAGTCATTAATGTACGTGTAGCAGATTGGTATTCACGATCGATATCTGCATCAGCCAACAATACTTTTAGTGCTTGCTCTGCATCAACGCGTGCAAATGCATCCAATGCATCATGAATCATTACTCGAACTTGGTTACCGATATGACGTGTTTCCATATAACCACGAGGTGACTCACCTTCTTCACATAGATTTTGGGCTATACGTGCAATTTTAGCTGCTTCATCACCTATACGTTCTAAATCGGTATTGGCCTTGCTCATTGCAATCACCATACGGAGATCACTTGCAGCAGGATGACGGCGTACTAAAATCAAAGTCAAGCCTTCATCAATTTCACGCTCATAGCGATTTACCGTATTATCCTGAAATTGGACATCTACAGCCAAATTCACATTGGTGTCTAAAAGAGCATGAATGGCATTAGCAACTTGTTGCTCAACCAAACCACCCATCGCCATAAATTTGGTATGGACATCTTGCAAATCTTCGTTAAATTGAGAAGAAATATGGTGGCTAAGTACAGGATTATTAGAGCTCAAAGTCTTATTACTCCACACAGCGTGAATAGATTGAAATTTTTGCCATATTAAAGCATATCAATTGTGAATATTTGATGACAAAACAATCAATTTATTCTATTTTTCAACTAACCATGCATTCATTTGACGAAGCTCATTTTCATTCAATTGCCCCACAGAAGCCTTCAACCTCAACACATTCAACACATAATCATATTGAGCATTCACAAAATCTAATCGCGTTGCAAAAGCATTTCTTTGCGCAAGCAACACATCAACCATACTTTTAAGCCCTTCATCATACTGAGCTTGGGATGCTTTCGCGACTAATGCTGAAGAATCCATGGCAGCTTTGCGCGCTTGCAATGTAGCACTATCCATATCAATTTGTAGGTAAGATTTTTTAGCATCTGTGGTTGCTTTACGTATCGCAGCTTCTAATTGGCGTTCCGACTTTTCAACATTTTTTTTCGCTTTATCAATATTAATTTTAGTTCGTCCACCGGTGTAGGCATTCCAGTTCATTTCTACACCCACCTGATCAAATTTCCCATCACTTGATATAGCTGTTTGTGGTGACTGTTCACTATAACCATAAGTGACTACTGCTTCGACTTGAGGATAAAGCGCCGCTTGCTCTACACGTCGCTGATCATTGGCATATTGACGTTGCAAACGCGCTTGTAGAATTTCAAGATTCTGTTCTTGAGCTAATTTAGTCCATTCACTCATGATATTCGGTACAGGCTTTTGATACTCGAAATCATCACTTAAAACAGCGAGCTTTTCTTGGTAAGGTCCAATCAACTGAGCAAGTTGCTCTTGTGCCAAGATTAATTGAACACCTGTCGCAATTCGATTTGCTCGCGCATTTTGATATTGTGCATTCGCTTCGCTCACATCGCTTTCAGCAACTAAACCTTCTTTGAGTTTGGCATTCATCATATTGAGCTGCTCGAATAATGCTTTTTCTTCTTGAGCGTTAGTGAGCGTTAAAGCCTGTTGACGTAGTACATTAAAATAAGCTTCAGAGACATTTAATATATGTTGTTGCTGTTGCTGTTTTAAAGTGACTTCACTCAGTTGAACTGAGGTTTTTACCTGTTTATATCCCTGCCAAGCATCCATTCTGAAAATGGGTTGTCGTGCAGTAATCGCAATTTGACGAGTGGTCGATGTCGATGCCAACAGGTTAGAACTATTAAAAAAAGGATTCGATTCTGTACTTGAACGATTTACATCTTGGTTTTTACGCGTCACATTTCCTGAAACGGTTACTGTCGGCAGCAAATTACCTTTTGCTAAACCTATATTTAACTGATCAGCCTCATACTGCAACACGTTGGCTTGCCAATTTGGATCGGTTTGCTTTGCTCGCTCATAGGCTTCAACGAGGTTCAATGCAAAGCTCATCGGGCTAAGCGCAATTAAACTGACTGCAAGTAGAGTTTTTTTCATGATAATGACTTCACAGTACCTTAAGCATTTGAATAACAAGTAATTAGAATAGGATGTTGCAAATATAATCTTTAATCGAGCTTTTTACGTATCAATTTTATTATTTTTTCATTTAATCCGGAGAATTATTTTGAATTATGCGCATTGGTGTATGTTTTTTATACATTACTTTAACGCTTGATTGCGAAGCAACTACAATAAATTTCACTGTACGGTTTTAAAATAAGTGAAAATCTATTTGCGCCTCATTTCACACTTTAACTGTATTTTGATATCTCAATGAAGTCATTTTTGCACACGTTTAAGCCCATTCGTCAATTATTGACTCTTATGGTCGTAAGTCTTGGCTTAACTGCGTGTCAAAAGCCGATTTCCGAAGAAATTCCTACTGAATCTCCAAACCCAACCCAAAACCAGAACACCACACCTGATCTCAACCTCATTTGTCAAAAACTCAAAAAAGAAATGCTCGGGATAACTGCTCAACGGACTACATTCGCCATTGAGCAAATCAATCAAGATATTCGACTTTGTCTTCCCTTAATGCCATTTCAGGAACAGAAAGAATTGATCGGTTTGGCAGACATCATGTATAGAAATTTCTTAAGTATAGATCGATCAGCTGATCAGCAAAAAGCTTTTGATTTATATGCTCATGACCAGTCGCAATTTCCGACGATTCAACAATCACAAATTGAAAAATTACATCCACGAGATCAATATTTACTTCGGCACAAGGGTCAAGCATATATTGATCTCGTCGATATTAACCACCAAGCAACTTATCAAAGAAACCCATACTATTTAGCACGAGTATTTGCCCCCTATTTCCCTGAGGCAGAACAAGCATTTATGCAGGAACTTGCTGAACAAAATCAGCAAGCACAATTTGAAGATCCTCATTTTCATCTTGAAGCACAAGAGATTTCTAGACGTGCCCAGTATTGGGAAAATTATCTAAAAAAATATCCTCAAAGCAGTTTCCGTTTAGATGCAGAGTACCTTTACCATTTTTATTCAAATCTATTATTTAAAGGTCTCAAACATGATCCTGTTTCTCATGATTTTGAAGGACGTGTTGAAATTACTCCCGATGCTTTAGCTGAAATCGAACAACTCGCAAATATGAAAAATAGTCGTTTAGCAGATCAAGCGAGACTTTTCTTAAAATTTATCGAACTGGATTCACAACAAAAAAGTAAATTAACTTCAAATCAGACTGATGAAAATCCGCAAGTTCTTATACAGCTAAGTCGCTATTTAAACTTAAAAACTGTTGATCTTGAAAATCGTCGTAATTGCTTTAAAGACGCAATTTGTTATGCATCCTAGTCTGATGACTTTAATCTGACTTTATATGTTAATATTTTGGCATCGCTTGACGGAGCGCGAGTAATAACTCGCTGAGATCACCTAAAACATTGTTTTGATGGTGAGTACCGTTGAACCTGATCAGGTTAATACCTGCGTAGGAATCAAGCCATCTAAAAACTTTGTTCTCGGTTATTCATTCAGGATAATTCCGCCACCGTTTTTGGTCGTGCTTGATTCGTTGATGTCATTCATAAGGATCATTGCAATGAACCAATTAACGAATCTTTCAAATACAGATCTCTCTGCTCAACATGAGCAAGATGCTCAAGATCTCACCCGCATTTTACCGGCGTCAAAAAAAGTCTATGTTCAAGGTTCTCGTCCAGATATTCGCGTACCCATGCGTGAAATTGCACTCTCTGATACACCAACGGGCTTAGGCGGTGAGTATAATCCTGCCATCATGGTGTATGACACTTCAGGTGTTTATACCGACCCTGAGATTCAAATTGATTTAAATCGAGGCCTACCAAACCTCAGAGATACATGGATTGAAGAGCGCGCAGATACAGAACAACTCGCGACATTAAGCTCAAAATTTGGGCGAGAACGTCTTCAAGATATTCGTACAGCTGGCATTCGTTTCGCACATATCCAGAAACCTCGTCGAGCTAAACCAGGACATAACGTTACGCAAATGCATTATGCTAAGCAGGGTATTATCACGCCTGAAATGGAATACATTGCGATTCGAGAAAACCAAAAGCAACGCGAAGGTGTGGATACTCGCCAACATGTTGGTCAAAACTTTGGTGCAAAAAATTTATTAGAAATTACACCTGAATTTGTACGCCAAGAAGTCGCTGCAGGTCGTGCCATTATTCCTGCCAATATCAATCATCCTGAACTCGAACCGATGATTATCGGACGAAATTTCCTAGTGAAAATCAATGCCAATATTGGCAACTCAGCACTGGGTTCATCCATTGATGAAGAAGTAGCAAAAATGACATGGGCAACACGTTGGGGTGCTGACACCATCATGGATTTGTCTACAGGTAAAAATATTCATGAAACACGCGAGTGGATTATTCGAAATTCTCCTGTACCTATTGGAACTGTTCCGATTTATCAAGCATTAGAAAAGGTGGATGGAATCGCAGAAGATCTTACATGGGAAATTTTTAAAGACACTTTAATCGAACAAGCTGAGCAAGGGGTTGATTACTTCACGATTCATGCTGGTGTTTTATTGCGCTATGTTCCTCTCACAGCCAATCGCTTAACGGGCATCGTTTCACGCGGTGGTTCAATCATGGCACAGTGGTGTCTTGCACATCATAAAGAAAATTTCTTATACACCCATTTTGATGAAATCTGCGAGATCATGAAAGCCTATGATGTCTCATTCAGCTTAGGTGATGGTTTACGCCCTGGGTGCATTCAAGATGCCAATGACGAAGCCCAATTTTCCGAACTACGTACATTAGGAGAATTAACCCATCGAGCTTGGGAACACGATGTACAAGTCATGATCGAAGGTCCTGGTCATGTTCCTATGCATATGATTAAAGAAAATATGGATTTACAACTTGAGGTTTGCAAAGAAGCACCTTTTTATACATTAGGACCATTAACAACAGATATTGCACCTGGTTATGATCATATTACTTCAGCAATTGGTGCAGCCATGATCGGTTGGTATGGAACAGCGATGCTTTGTTACGTAACACCTAAAGAGCATTTAGGTCTACCCAATAAAAAGGACGTCAAAGATGGCATTATTACCTATAAAATTGCAGCACATGCTGCAGACCTCGCCAAAGGACACCCAGGTGCTCAAGTCCGTGATAATGCGCTTTCAAAAGCACGTTTTGAGTTTCGTTGGGAAGATCAATTTAACTTAAGTTTAGATCCTGATACAGCACGTAGTATGCATGATGAAACCATGCCTAAAGAGGCACATAAATCAGCGCATTTCTGTTCGATGTGTGGACCTAAATTTTGCTCAATGAAGATTACCCAAAATGTGCGTGAATACGCTCAAAATCAGCAGTCTGATAATCTAGATCTCAAGTTAAATCAAGAGATTGAATCAGGTCTCAACGCGATGAAAAATGAGTATCATAAGCAAGGACAAAAGTTGTATCAGAAGCTGTAAAAATTAAAAAACCTGTTTTTCTTTAATGCAATCTCAGTTAGGATGAAATAAATTTTTGTCCTAACGTATACGAATGAAAATTCTTGAAAAAGCCACCTACAATAATAAAGATTTTAAGGTCCATTCTCGCGAATCCCTTTATCAAGGATTCATTCGTATAGAGAAAGTGAGCATCACACATCGTTTATTTGGTGAGAATACTTATACCCCAACAATTCATCGTGAATTAGTGCATCGTAAAGAAGCTGCTGGTGTACTCATCTACAATGATGCGCTCAAGCGCTTTGCACTGATTGAACAATTCCGAATTGGTGCAATCGATGATCCTATCTCCCCATGGCAACTAGAAATCATTGCAGGCGTATTAGATGGCGATGAATCACCTGAAACATGTATTCAGCGTGAGAGTTTAGAAGAATCTGGTTGTGAAATTCGTAATCTGGAACATTTATTTACCTTCTACCCTTCTGCTGGTGCGTGCGATGAAGTTTTTCATTTGTATGTTGCAGAAGCAGATCTTCCTGAGCAAGGCGGTATTCATGGTATGCCAGATGAAGGTGAGAATATCCAACTGCATATCTTAGCTTATTCAGATCTTGAACCATTATTGGCATCCAAACGATTGTGTAATGCACCTGTCATCATGGCTCTGCAATGGCTCAAACAGCACATTGCTACTACCTCTATAGCGCTGAGGTAATTTATGACGCCTTTAATCAAACAGAATAAAAATGATCAGCTCATTATCCAAATTACCGATACCCATCTCATGGATCATCCTGACACGCCGTTTGTTCAGATAAATCCTGAACAAAGTTTTCATGCAGTGATCAATGATATTTTAAATCGCTATCAAGACATTGATGCGATTATTCATACAGGTGACTTGGCACAGGTACCACATGAGGCAACTTATCAGCGATATTTGAGTTTCATGAAAAATTTGAATATTCCGTTTTATCAAATTCCAGGCAATCATGATGATGCCGAATATTTTCCTTTTGCAGCGCCTGATCCTATACCGGCCGTGTTAACTTTCGGAACGTGGAAAATCGTCCTATTAAATAGTGCTGTGCCCCACAAAGTAGATGGTTGGATTAAAGCAGAACAATTGAATCATTTATCAATGATTCTTCAGGAAACACAGCAGCACCCAGTCATTTTGGCGTGTCATCATCACCCACTTGAAATGAATTCCAAGTGGATTGATCGACACATCTTAAAAAATTCAGATCAATTGACACAGATCATGGCAGAATATCAACACATTCAAGCAGTGATCTTTGGACATGTGCACCAAGATTCGTTGAATGTCTGGAAAAATATTCAATTTTTATCAACGCCTTCTACCTCTGTTCAGTTTAAACCAAAGACTGAAGATTTTGCCTTTGATGACCTTGCACCAGGCTATCGCAGCCTGCTATTGAAAGCTGATGGTAGCTTTGAAACACGTGTTCATCGCCTACAAAATTTTGCGCAAAATATTAATAAAGAAATTTCAGGTTATTAGCTTTTCTTTTAAAGTGTTTTGGATTAAGTTATCTGTCCGAATGGAATCTGAACAGTCCAAAACAGATATTCATAGCTTTCATCTTTGATAAAAAATCTATATGATGACGCCCCCGATAGCAACAATCTATCGGAAGCGATAAAAACACTTGCATATCACCATATTTTTTGCGTACGCAAACACGCATATGATGAGGAATGCCCTTTATGGCGAATGACAACCAAAATCAAGTCTTGGAAGAAAACAACGTAGTTGCTGAAAAAGTAAAACGCGTGCGTAAGACCAAGCCAAAGACTTCCGAAGGCGGTACTACAGCGAGTCTATTTGGCATCGAGCCTTATCAGCCGAAAAAAAATGAAGAATACATGTCTGAAGGTCAACTTGAGCATTTCCGTCAAATTTTATTGGCATGGAAAGACGAGTTAATGTCAGAAGTGGATCGAACATTAAATACAATGCAAGATGAAAATACTGCATTGCCTGATGTAAATGACCGTGCAACGCAAGAAGAAGAGTTTGCGATTGAGCTTCGTACTCGTGACCGTGAACGCAAGTTAATTCGCAAAATTGAACAATCTATCGAAGCAATCAAAAATGATGACTATGGTTTCTGTGAAACCTGTGGGATCGAAATTGGCTTACGTCGTTTAGAGGCTCGTCCAACAGCGACGCTTTGCATTGATTGCAAAACTTTAGCTGAAATTAAAGAGAAACAAAATAACGGTTAATCATGTTATTTAATAATCCTTCCCTAACCCCTCCTTTGATAAAGGAGGGGGACAACAGGATGGCTTATGTAGGTCGGTTTGCGCCATCGCCAACCGGCCCTCTTCATTTTGGATCACTCATTACAGCTGTTGCAAGCTATTGTGAAGCAAGATCTCATGCAGGCAAATGGGTTGTACGAATTGAAGATACAGACATCCCTCGCATATATCCTGGTAGTGAAGAACATATCTTGTCATGTATTGAAGCTTTCGGTTTCGAGTTTGATGACGAAATTATCTTTCAAAAAGACCGTTTAAACATCTATGAATCTGTCTTAAATGATCTTCAGCAACGTGACCTCACCTATGCCTGCCAATGTACACGCAAAATCTTAGGCTCTAATCATATCTATAGCGCTACTTGCCGCGATTTAAAACTACCACACGATCAACAAGCCATTCGGGTTAAAACATCAGACGAGTTGATTTGTTTTGAGGATCTTTTACAAGGTCAGCATTGCTCTAATTTGACCAATGAATTAGGAGATTTTATTCTTAAACGTCGCGACGGTATTATTAATTATCAGCTCGCCGTGGTTGTGGATGATTATCTACAAGGAATGACTCATGTTGTGCGTGGTGCTGATTTGCTAGATAACACTGAACGACAAATTTGGTTAGGGCGATTATTGGGCTACCCTGAACTTCAGTATATGCATTTGCCCCTAGCAATGAATAAAGATGGTACAAAGCTTTCTAAGCAAAATTTAGCTGTAGCACTTGATCTCACCCAAGCCCCCCAACTCTTGAACAAAGCTATTCACGCATTAGGACAAGATCCAGTTGATCTAGATCAACCAAATCGCATGCTTCTACAGGCAATTCAACAATGGGATCGTAAGAAAATTCCAGTTGGCACCACCATACAAGGTGTTTTTGAATAGTGTCCATACAGAATCATGCTTGTTATTCAGCTGAAAATGTTTTTGAATTCCATTTAGATAGATTAATCAGGAGTTCATTATGTTTTTTATTTTTGGGGTAGGACCTAAAACCATCAAAACGGAAAAAGGGCAATTTCTATGCCCAGTCTGTCGTACATATAGCAATTATGAAATTAAACAACAACGCAATTATTTTTCTTTATTTTTTATTCCATTGATTCCACTATCAAAACCCAAATCTGGTCAAGTCACCTGTTTAAACTGTGGCACACATATGCCAACAATGGTGTTGCAGCAAAATAGTACTCCACCATCATCAGATTTGAATGCTTAAGATACAATCGTGTATTTTAAAAACTAGATACTTCCTTGGCCTGATTCTTTTCTTGGGTTGTTGCTTCAATTTTCAGCATTAAACTGACCATGACAGCACACATAATCAGAGATGAACCACCATAACTAATAAATGGTAAAGTTAAACCTTTAGTTGGGAGCAGCCCCATATTCATGCCAGCATTTACCATAATTTGCAGAACAAAAATAATGCTAATCCCGTAAGCCAAATAACCCGCTCTCAAAAATTGATGCTGAATGGCACGATGCCCTATTCGAATACACGCACCCACCATAAGAAATGACAGTGCGAGAACAACCGTAATGCCCATGAAACCGAACTCTTCTGCCAAAATAGCCAACATAAAGTCCGTATGCGCCTCAGGTAGATAAGACATTTTTTGAATACTATGGCCTAAGCCTACCCCTAACCATTCACCACGTCCAAAGGCCATAAGCGCATTTGAAAGCTGATAACCAGAACCTAAAGGATCTGCCCATGGATTGGTAAAAGACATTAAACGCTCGAAACGATAAGGCTCGAACACAACCAGCACTACAAATGCCATGATAATGGCACCCAATGCAATACCAAACTGGATTAGTGGCGCACCTGCAAGAAAGAACACCCCTAACATCGTTAAGGCAACCACTACCGTTGCACCTAAGTCAGGTTCAGCAATAATCAAACCAACTGTACATAGCATTACTGTTGCTAATCGTGCCAGCCCTTTCACATTATTCCGCACTTCTTCTGCCCGACGGACAACATAATCTGCAGTAAAAATAGCCATCATCACTTTCGCAGCTTCAGTAGGCTGGAAGGTAAATCCTGCGATTCGAATCCAACGCGTCGAACCGTTCACTTCCGAACCGACTAATAACACCGCGACAAGCAATGCCATAGTCATCATCCATAACGGAAATGTGTTATTAAACCAGGTATTTAACGAAACACGATAAACCAAAATTGCTGCGACAAACGCAACCACGATGGATATGGCATGGCGGATGACATAGTGGAATGGATTTTCATGCAATCTTTCTGCGTAAGGCATAGAAGCTGAACCAACCATCACCGTTCCAATACAGAGCAGTGCAATCACACAAAAAATTAGAACATTCCTTGATGTAATTTCACTTGGAATACGTGGTAACCAACGTTGGTAAATTTTATTCACTTTATCAATCGTTGTCTGAGCTGACTCAGCCATATCTTCGTCCTTATTGTTCTTCGTGCAGCGCATTCACACAAGCAACAAATTGATGTCCGCGTTGTGGATAGCCTGTAAACATATCAAAACTTGCACATGCTGGCGAAAGCAATACCACATCATGTTGCTGTGTATTTGCTTGGCATAATTTTACGGCTTCTTCTAATGATGTAGCGTGAAGAATTGTGGTTGTGCCTTGAATTGCTTGTTCAATCACTGGCGCATCTTCACCAATGAGTACCGCGAGTTTTGCAAATTCCGTTAATGATTTTCTTAAAGCATTAAAATCTTGCCCTTTACCTTGACCACCTAAAATGATGGCAACTTTAGCTTTCTGTACTGCGATCGCCGCACCTAAGCCGTCTAATGCTGCTAAGGTTGCCCCAATATTTGTACCTTTTGAGTCGTTATAATAACGAACACCTTGCACTTCTTTGACAAATTCGCAGCGATGTTCCAACCCCTTGAAGGTTTTCAAAGTTTCGAGCATGACCTCTAATGGTAGACCTATCGCTTCACCTAAAGCTAAACACGCAAGTGCATTTGCGACATTGTGTGTCCCTTGAATATACATCTCAGAACTTTTCAATAAACGTTCACGCCCCCTTGCTAGCCACATCGTGCCATCAGTATCTCTGAGTACACCATATTGATTCATATCTGGTGCATTGAGCCCAAAACTCTGCATTGGCGTTGCATCAGGTACTAAAGGACGTGTCAAAGAGTCATCCCGATTGAAGACCACTTTCTTGACACCTTGAAAAATACGATGTTTGGCAGTGTGATATCCCATCATATCGCCATGACGATCGAGATGGTCTTCGCTCATATTTAAGACGACAGCAACTTCAGCATTTAAGTTCGATGTAGTTTCTAATTGGAAACTGGATAGTTCTAAGATATATAGCTCTGGATCATCTTTGGTTAAATCTAAGGCTGGACGTCCTAAATTCCCCCCTACAGCAACTTTTTTGCCTGCATATTTCGCCATTAAGCCGATCAAGGTGGTCACTGTACTTTTTGCATTAGAACCTGTTATTGCAACAATAGGCTTTTCAGTCGCACGTCGTAAAATTTGAATTTCACTGACAACAGGAATGCCTTGTGCAAGTGCTGTTTGAATCACTGGCAGTTTAGGATCAAGCCCTGGACTGATAATAATTTCCTCAGCAGACAACAACATTTCTTCGTCAAATTTCCCAAAGCTAGTTTGGACTTCAGGTGGAATTTGATCATGTCCAGGTGGAGAGGTCCTCGAATCTGTTACTGCAACGTGATAGCCTTTTTCATGTAGAAAATTTACCGCAGCAACACCCGAAATTCCGAGTCCTGCGACAACTTTTAATCCACCACGCTGTATTAACATTTCTGCCCCATATTTTAGTCTAATTAGAAACTGCCAAAATGTTAGCACTTTGCTGCTTTGAATGCTTTTTTTGATTTCATAATCTTGACATTATTTTGTGTCCATGCGTAAAAAAACCGCCAATTTAGGCGGTTTTTTTATTGAAGTAAACTACTTCCATTTCACAGCTTGAGGGTTTAACTTGGGTGTTTCCTTGTCTGAAACAGGACAAGCGCAATTTCCGCCACATCCAGCAGTCATTTTGGGTTTAAGCCACTTTGATAGTGCCTTCCACCCTTTTCTTTCCGTGGCATCTGACAATTTCATAAAGACTGAATTTGACGTCTGTGGAAAAACCTTTTTGAATACGACCAATGCACTCCAAAGGACCAATGCCGTAATAATTAGAATTTCAATCATCTCAGTCTCCTCAACTCTTCAGATTTAAGCTAACACGCTGGTCGCGACTTGATAGGTCAAGAACGACATAAAGTACGCTAAACCAAATAAATAGACGGTCATCAAGCCAACTGTCTTCCAAGAACCTGTTTCGCGTTTCACTGTCGCTAATGTCGCCAAACAATGTGGTGCATAAATGAACCAGACCAAAAGTGATAATCCTGTTGCTAAAGACCAGCCCAAATCCCCACCACTACTAATCAGTGATGCCAAGCCTTCCGACATCGCATCCTCATCAACAGCAGACAAAGCATACACCGTGCCTAAAGCAGCAACGACAACTTCACGCGCAGCCATGGCTGGAATTAAGGCAATACAGATCTGCCAATTAAAGCCTAATGGCGCAAAGATTGGTTGCATCAAATGACCTAACATCCCCGCAAATGAATAATCAATCGCAGGTAAGGTTGCACCTTCTGGTGGTTGTGGGAATGTGCACAAGAACCACAACAAAATAGAAAGCGCAAAGATGATTCCACCGACTCGCTTCAAAAAGATTTTTGCTCGATCAAGCAAGCCAATCCACACGTTTTTCAAATCTGGAAAACGATAGCTTGGAAGTTCCATCAATAACATATGTTGAGATTTATCTTTTTGGAAAAACTTCAACACAAACGATACGATCAGTGCACTCACAATCCCTGCCATATATAGACCGAACAGCACTAAACCTTGAAGGTTAAATAGTCCCCAAACCGTTTGAGAAGGCACAAAAGCTGCAATCAACAACGCATAGACGGGTAAACGAGCTGAACAAGTCATCAATGGCGCAACAAAGATCGTGGTCAAACGGTCTCTTGGATCACTAATAGTCCGTGATGCCATGATTCCAGGAATTGCACACGCAAAACTCGACAGTAATGGAATAAATGCACGTCCCGAAAGACCTGCTTTATACATCAACTTATCAAGTAAGAATGCCGCTCGGGGTAAATAACCTGATTCTTCAAGCACCAAGATAAAGAAGAATAAGATGAGAATCTGAGGCAAAAAGACAACTACACCACCTGCACCCGCGATAATTCCATCAACCACTAAACTATTGAGTAATGGATGTGCAATATTCTCACCAACGACTTCACCCAACCAGCCAAAGAACGTCTCAATACCATCCATGAAGGGTGCCGCCCAAGCAAAAACTGCTTGGAAAATGATGAACATCATCACCGCTAAACTGAATAGACCAAGTACTGGGTGCAGAAAGATTTTATCGAGAAAAACTGAACGTTTATCATCAAATTCAACAAATTGAACGGCATCTTTGACAATCGCTTCAACTTTGTCGTGATCAGATCCTTTCAAACCTGTCAGCTCAGTTTGAGGAACAGCATATTTGCCATGATCTAGCGCATTCATCAGGTTTTCAATACCTGAGCGACGCACAGCAACCGTTTCTACAACTGGAATGCCTAAGCGCTCAGAAAGCTTTTGGGTATTTATTTGCATTCCACGACGACGAGCTTCATCCATCATGTTAAGTACGAGTAGCATTGGACGACCCAATTGGATCAACTCCAAAACTAAACCAAGGTGCAACTTCAGATTGGTTGCATCAACAACGCATAAAAATGCATCTTGATGACCTTCTTCCGCAATTTTCCCATAAACAACATCACGGGTGATTTCTTCATCTGGACTAGTTGCGTCTAAACTATACGTTCCTGGCAAGTCTAAAACACGAACCGCTTTACCTGAGTTTAGCGTGAAGTGACCAATTTTTCGCTCAACGGTTACACCTGCATAGTTACCTACTTTTTGGCGTGTTCCAGTCAAATGATTGAATAATGAAGTTTTACCACAGTTAGGATTACCAACAAGGGCAACACGCAACGCATCGCTCATGCCGACACTCCTTCTATTTCAATTTTTTGTGCTTCATTTTTTCTTAAGGCAAAGCGAGTAAAACCCACTTGAATGAGAATTGGATCGCCGCCAAACAGTCCTTTCGTAATGACTTGTACTTTAGTTCCGGCAACAAATCCTAGCGTTTCTAAACGACTTGCCACCATATCTGTAGAAGTACCATCTACAGTGCGATGCACTTGCGTAATGATGGCAGATTGTTTGACTTTCAAATCAGATAAACGCACCGTACCTAACCCTAAAAAATTTTGAACAGTATACATACAAATGAGAATTATTACCGCATTCTCATCAAGAATGATTCGCATCTTCTTATAACACATCGACATGCATAGAAAATTACACTACATTAGATAATCTCAATTAAATCAATCGAATTTCTCAATCGAATATCCCTATGATTAATAAGAAACCTCGAATTCCAGCCCCCATCCAAATTCCAGAACAACTTTCGTTCTTACACGGATTTCGAGATTATTTAATCGCTCAGTCTGTTAGTCCGCACACCCGAAATGCCTATCTCACAGATTTAGTCCAATGCAGTACTCTGTTAACCAGCCCCATGAACTTATGGTCACATGATGATATTTCAGATGTACTGATTGAGCTCACCAAACAAGGAAAAAGTCCTCGATCAATTGCTCGCACTTTATCGGCACTTCGGTCTTTCTATAAATTTTTAAGAGAGCAAAATTTAAGAACAGATAATCCTATAGCCGCACACAAAACACCCAAGTTAGGACGAGCGTTACCTAAAGATTTATCTGAGCAAGATGTTGAATCACTCATTCAAGCACCAGATACAAACACAGCGTTAGGCTTGCGTGATCGCACGATGCTTGAAGTCCTTTATGCTTGTGGTTTACGCGTGAGCGAACTGATTAATTTAAGAATAGATCACATCAATCTCAATCAGGGTTTTTTGCGAATCTTGGGCAAGGGAAATAAAGAACGTTTAGTTCCTTTGGGGCAAATTGCTGTGGAATGGATTGAAAAATATTTAGCAGAAGCTCGTCCACAACTCTATAAAAGTGCTACAGATTACTTATTTCTGACCCAACATGGCGGGATTATGAGCCGTCAAAACTTTTGGTATGCCATCAAACGTTATGCCCTCCAAGCAGGTATAGCGACAGAGCTATCCCCCCATACATTAAGACATGCTTTTGCAACTCACCTGCTCAATCACGGTGCAGATCTCCGAGTGGTACAAATGCTCCTCGGGCATAGTGATTTATCGACAACACAAATTTATACGCATGTTGCACAAATTCGCATGCAACAACTTCATGCTCAGCATCATCCCCGTGGCTAAGTCATCGATCTGAATTTTGTAGCACTGAGCTATAATTTACGATTTGAGAATATTTTTTGTTATGCTTAGCGCAGTAAAAATAATGCTGAAAACTTTAAAAGGGTTGTTTATGTTATTTACCCGTTCGAAAATTTTATTCGCTTCTACCCTTGCAACGACGCTTTTTATGAGTGCATGCTCCAAATCTGAAGACACACAAAAATCAGATGGTACTTTAACGGCAACTGCTCCAGCAACCGGCCAAGCATCAAATTTAACTGAGCGAAATGCGCAACAACGCTTGATTCAAAAGTTAGAGAAAAATTTTAAAACCGCAAATATCAATGCCAAAATTATCGACATTAAACCAACCGAAGTACCAAATCTTTACTGGGTCAATTTAGAGGGTATGACTGCGGTATACACTACTGCAGATGGTCAATATATTTTCCAAGGTGATTTACTACGTTTAGGTAATAAAAAAGTTGAAGATATTGGACAATCCTTCCAGTCGGCATTGAGTAAAGGGTTACTAAGCCAGTTAAAAGCTGAAGATCTCATTATTTATCCAGCTAAATCTAAAACCAAACATATCGTTTACGTTTTTACAGATATCAGCTGCCCTTACTGCCATAAATTGCATGAACATATGGATGAAATCAATTCTAAAGGAATTGAAGTTCGTTATATCGCGTGGCCACGTGGAGAACAGTATTTCCCAGCAATGGAAAGTGTCTGGTGTAGTAAAGATCGTAAAACTGCATTTGATCAAGCTATTGCAGGTCAACAATTAAACAATACCAACTGTGAAAATCCTGTTAAAGATCAGTACCAAATGGGTTTAAAAATGGGTGTAAATGGAACGCCTGCAATTTACAGCTCAGAAGGTGTTTATCTTGGTGGATACATGACAGCAGATGAAATACTACGTAGCTTAAATAACTAATATTTATGAGATAAATTACTGCTTTTTATACATCAATATTTAACTCGATTGACCCTAGAGTCTGCCTCTTTTTTTAGCTATGATCTAGGTTCAATAAAATTTTACATATTTTTTGGAGTGTGACGTGAAACCAGTTCGTCTGGCAATACTCGGTCTAGGAACCGTAGGTGGTGGTGCCCTTAAACTATTACAAGAAAACGCTGCTGAAATTAGACGTCGCACCGGTCGTGAAATTCAAATTACTTATGTGGGTACTCGTCGCCCTCGCCCAGATTTAAATCTTCCAGACTCAGTTAAACAAAGTGCCGACCTTCTTGATATCGTTCGTCAACCTGATGTTGATGTTGTTGTTGAAGTCATGGGTGGTATTCACCCTGCTTATGAAGTCATCAAAGAAGCAATTGTTCATGGCAAACAAGTTGTCACTGCAAATAAGGCGCTTTTAGCTGAACATGGTAACGAATTATTTAAACTTGCTGAAGACAATGCTGTGCAGATCGCCTATGAAGCAGCTGTTGCTGGCGGTATTCCAATTATCAAAGTAATTCGTGAAGGCTTAGCTGCCAATAAAATCGAATGGCTTGCAGGCATCATTAATGGCACAGGCAACTTTATCCTAAGTGAAATGCGTGAAAAAGGGCGTGCTTTTGCGGACGTTCTGAAAGAAGCGCAAGAACTAGGCTATGCTGAAGCAGATCCAACCTTTGATGTAGAAGGGATTGATGCTGCTCACAAGTTAACCATTCTTGCTTCTTGTGCATTTGGTATTCCACTTCAATTTGATAAAGTTTTTACTGAAGGAATTGGTAAAGTTACTGCACAAGATGTGAAGTATGCTGAAGATCTTGGCTTCCGTATTAAGCATTTAGGTATTGCACGTCGTGCAGAAAAAGGCATTGAATTACGTGTTCACCCAACGCTCATTCCAGATGATCAGTTGATCGCAAATGTAAACGGCGTTAAAAATGCTGTTCTCGTACAAGCGAACGCAGTCGGCCCAACTTTATATTATGGTGCTGGTGCTGGTGCTGGTCCAACTGCTTCTGCCGTAGTCGCTGACGTTGTCGATATCGTTCGTGACATTTCTTATACTGAAGACGGTGCTGGAACTATTCCACAATTAGCATTTGAAGCACTCACAGACTTACCAATTCTAAGTCGTGAAGAAATGACAACGGGTTACTACATCCGCATTAATGCTGAAGATCAAACAGGTGTACTTGCTGAAGTTACTACGATCTTGAGTCGTGCAGGAATCAGTATTGATGCCATTATGCAGCAACCTCGCTTAAAAGACCTTATTCCTATCGTGATTCTGACAGATCCTATTGTTGAATCAAAAATGGATGAAGCGCTTTCACAAATTCAAGCATTACCCGTCATCCATGGCGAAATTGTACGAATTCGTTTAGAATCGCTTGATAATTAATCATCTCGGGTAGAGGGTACTGCTGCCCTCTCCAGCTCTACACACAATTGGAACATCATCATGTCTAATGCCAATCGTTACACTGGTTTAGTTGACCGTTATCGCGACCGTTTACCAGTGTCTGCAACTACTCGTGCAATCTCCCTAGGCGAAGGTAATACACCACTGATTAAGCTTGCGAATATTCCACGTTTAATTGGCAAAAATGTTGAAATTTATGTGAAGTACGAAGGCTTAAACCCGACTGGTTCATTTAAAGACCGTGGTATGACCATGGCAGTCACTAAAGCGGTTGAAGAAGGCTCTAAAGCGATTATCTGTGCATCTACAGGTAATACCTCTGCTGCCGCTGCCGCTTATGCTGCTCGCGCTGGTATTAAAGCATTCGTTTTAATTCCAGAAGGCAAAATTGCAATGGGTAAAATGGCTCAAGCAATGATGTATGGTGCGATCACAATGCAAATTCGTGGTAACTTCGATGACGGTATGCGCCTTGTTAAAGAAGTTGCTGACCAAGCCCCTGTAACTATCGTAAACTCAATCAACCCTTACCGTTTGCAAGGCCAAAAAACGATTGCATACGAAATCGTTGATGAATTAGGTCGTGCACCTGACTATCACTGCTTACCAGTAGGCAACGCAGGTAACATCACTGCACACTGGATGGGTTATACAGAAGCTGTTGCAAACCAACCTGCGGATCAATTTGAGCAAGTAATTTATGATGCTGAAACTGATCAATTCACTGGTCCTAAACCTGAAGATTTACCGACGATGGTTGGCTATCAAGCTTCTGGCGCAGCACCATTCTTACGTGGTGCACCTGTTCAAAACCCTGAAACTGTTGCAACAGCAATCCGTATTGGTAACCCACAAAGCTGGAACCATGCGAAAGCGGTAGTACGTGACTCTCAAGGTTGGTTTGATGAATTAACAGATGCTGAAATCTTAGAAGCTCAACGTTTGCTTTCTATGTATGAAGGTGTATTTGTTGAGCCAGCTTCTGCAGCTTCGATTGGTGGTGCAATCCGCGATATTAAAGCGGGCAAAATTGCTGAAGGTTCAGTCATTGTTTGTACTGTAACAGGTAATGGTCTTAAAGATCCTGATACTGCTATCAAACAGTGTTCTGATGCAGTCATGCTTTCAATTGATGCAACGATGGATCAAGTACGCGATTCAATTTTGTCTAATATGTAAGATTGCATCATAAAAAACCCTGCAGATGCAGGGTTTTTTATTTATGGTCTAGATCGCACGTGGTAACTGACTGGTCCAACGCATTAAGCGAACAGCATCATCATTACGAGCTTGAGTATTGCTTGCTCCTAAAAGCACAACTACAGCTGGACGATTATTCAAAGTCGTATGCATCACCACACAACGCCCAGCCTCATTAATAAATCCCGTCTTTGAAATGTTAATATTCCAGCCACCGTTACGAACGAGAGAGTTCGTGTTGTTCGATTTCAACACACGATAACCGAGGTTAAAGTCATAGGTTGGCGTCGTAGAAAATTGACGAATAAGACCGTACTGTGATGCGGTACTCACCAAGATGCCCAAGTCCCGCGCAGAAGCAACATTGCGAGGATCTAGACCTGTAGACTCAGTAAATTTAGATGAATACATCCCTAAGGCACGTGCTTTATTATTCATAGCAGAGACGAAAGCCGCACGACCTCCTGGATATGTTCGAGCCAAAGCCGCAGCTGCAGGATTTTCAGATTTCATTAAAGCGAATAATAAGGCTTCAGCACGATTCATTGTGTCACCTACACGCAATGTCGAGCTTGAGTTTTTACCACCCGCACCTGCAAAATCAATGCTTTGCAGGGTAATATTTTCGGACATATTTAATTGTGCATCTGCAATCACTACAGCTGTCATTAACTTTGTAACAGACGCAATCGGTAGAGCAGTATTCGTGTTCTTACTAAATAAGACCTCACCTGTATTTGCATCCATGACCAATGCTGCACGCGCGTTCACTGAAGGTTGATTACTATAGCGACTATTATCAAGAACCTGTGTGGTTGGTGATGTTGAGGTCGCAGGACCTGTAGATTTACGAATTGTTGTTGTAATTGTGGTCGTTGCTTGAGGTGTATACTCTTCTGATGAGGAAGTAGAGGCTTTGACACTATCATTATTTAAGAATTGGCTCGCATCTTCAGATGACCAACTGATACTCGCCTGCCCCGGTACAGAATTAGCATGATTAATTAATTCTGCAAAGCTCAATGAGCTCATAGAGAGTAGTACTGATGTAGTCAGCACATGCATTAGCGTTAATTTCTGTTTTTTCACGATAACTTACTCATCTTACGGAGGCATTTTGCATCATTGCTAATCACCTCAAATATGACTTACATTTAGGTACAAACGTGATTAATATTAAACCACGTGATTATGCACAGTATTTTAGTAAAGATTAGGAATAGCATTGCTATTTTTGTTAGTCCAATGCAAGCAGTTTTTGCATCATGTAACAAAAAAGTAAGAATAGATTTCAGAGGAGGTGTTTGTGATCACGGTATTAGTGGTAGATGACCATGAGTTAGTTCGTACAGGTATTTGTCGTATGCTTGAAGATCAAGCAGATATTCAAGTCATTGGTCAAGCAGAGTCCGGTGAAGAAGCCATTAGTCTTGTTCGTCAACACCACCCTAATGTCGTCTTGCTCGATGTGAATATGCCTGGTATCGGTGGCGTAGAAACCACTCGACGTTTATTACAAACAGCGCCTGACACCAGAGTTCTCGCCGTCAGTGGTCTAGCGGAAGAACCCTATCCATCACTACTGTTAAAAGCGGGGGCTCGTGGTTATATCACGAAGGGAGCTCCAATCACAGAAATGGTGCGTGCAATCAATAAAGTCATGCAAGGTGGTAAATACTTCAGTGCAGATATTGCTGAACAGCTTGCGAGTTCTTATTTATCTGATACACAAACCTCTCCTTTTGACGCACTTTCTGAACGTGAAATGCAAGTCGCGATGATGGTTGTGAATTGTATTAGTGCCCAAGAAATTTCAGACAAACTCTTTGTTAGCGTAAAAACAGTGAATACCTACCGCTATCGTATATTTGAAAAATTAGGAATCGATAGTGATGTCAAACTGACTCATTTGGCAATTCGTTATGGTTTGATTAAGCCTTAATTTGATCTGAGTATTCCAATGACGTCTGCTGCTTCAATTTCTATTTACCAAACGATCTACCGTCTTGGAACGCTATATTCAAGTTATCGTGTCATTATCGCCCTAAGCTTAACGCTCATATTCCTACTGACGATTGATTCTGAACGTTATTTTTATCAATACGAATCAATCTATTTTTACGCTTTACTCCTTTATGTCGCAAGCAGCATTGTACAAACGATCGTTTTAAAATACTTACCACAAGCCATTTCTAAACAAATTATCACCTTATTTGCAGTTGACCTGCTCTTTCTAAATACCCTTACTTTTGCACTCGGTGGCCCCAATATCGCAATTGGGTTATTGTTTGTCATTTCCGTCTTTGCAGCAAATTTTTTACTCAGTAAAAACCAAGCCTTATTCATCACATTGGTTGCGGTGATTGGGGTCGTATATCAACAGTTTTTTGGTAGTTTGTTCTCCATTGAAAGTCTAAATAATATTGGTGACAGTGCCTTTCTTGCTTTTTTATTTTTTGTGGTTCATGGCATTGGTCAAGTATCAATACAACGGTTTCAAGTACTCGAATCGGTCAATACACATCAAGCTAACGAACTCTTTAAATTACAAAATATTAATCGTTATATTCTTGAGCAAATCGAAGTTGGTTATCTTGTCTTAGATGATCACTGTAAAATTATCGTCTGCAATCCTGCTGCTTGTTCTCTACTCGGTATTTCGCCACTCTATGCTCATGAACAATATAATCTTGCAAATTTTCAACCAGATCTCTATGAAATTCTCAAAAACACATTAGTTGCTCATGGAGAGCGCTTTCAATTTGAATCGCATCAATCATCCTATACGGTTGATATTCGCATTCAAAAACTGGTTACACCTCAACAAGCGCTCACGCTATTAATTTTGGAAGATGCGCAAAAGCTTAATCAGAAAGTTCAACAAATGAAATTAGCTTCTCTTGGTCAATTATCAGCCAGTATTGCACATGAAATACGTAATCCTTTAGCGGCAATCGTACAAGCTAATGAACTTAATGATGATTCGGATGAAGAACAAAAACGTATGCTCAATCAAATGATTGCCAAGCAAGCAAAACGTATTGATAAAATTGTCAAAGACACATTGGATATGGCAAAGAATAAAAAAACTGCTGGTGTACTAATTCATTTTGAACAGTTTATGCATGATCTTATTCACCAAGATTTAGCAGATATCAGTTCTCATATTCAATTACAGCTTGAAGCTAATCTTGAAGTTTATTTTGATGAAATCCAACTGCGACAAGTTCTGATTAATTTAATTCGTAATGCTATTCGTCATAATGATCCGACCGCAGAGTACATTTTTGTCAGAAGCAGTTGTTCAGAAAATCAAATTTTTATTGATGTTATCGATTTTGGCAAAGGCATCCAACAACATGATTTATCTCAATTATTTCAACCATTTTTTAGTACTGAAACCAATGGAACTGGTTTAGGATTATATTTATCACAAAGTATTTGTGAAGCTAACCAAGCAAAATTGAGTTATATCGAGCAAGAACAGCAAGGTGCATGTTTTCGTATTACATGCCATAAGACAGACGTTTAGATGGATAAGATCAGGTTATGGTAAAACAACAACCTTTAGTACTTTTAGTCGATGATGAACCTGATTTATGCATGTTGATGCAAATGACCCTTTCTCGGATGGGCATTAAAACGCATATGGCACATCATTTGAAACAAGCGCTACATTTTCTAAGCGAATATAAATACGATGCGTGTATCACCGATTTCAATTTACCGGATGGCAATGGCATCGATTTAGTTAAATACGTCACCCAGCACTATCCGAAGACGCCCATCGCGGTACTGACCGCCTATGCCAATATGGAGTTGGCAATCTCTGCTTTAAAAGCAGGCGCTTTCGATTTCGTTAGTAAGCCTATTAATCAACAGCATTTGCATCAATTGCTTAAGAAAGCATTACATACCCCTGCAGTGGATGATGATCTCAATCAGCTTCCACTTGAGGAACAACTGCTGATTGGTGTCTCAGAACAAACTCAACAGCTTCGTACAGCAATCAAAAAAATAGCTCGATCACAAGCACCCGTCTTTATTACAGGTGAATCAGGGACTGGTAAAGAAATCGTTGCGAATCTTATTCATCAACTCAGTAATCGTCATGATCATGCCTTTGTCGCGATCAATTGTGGTGCGATGAATGAAGACCTGATGGAAAGTGAATTATTTGGTCATATCAAAGGCAGTTTTGTGGGTGCTGACCAAGACAAACAAGGGTTAATTCAAACTGCTGATGGTGGAACATTATTTTTAGATGAAATTGCAGAGCTTTCACTCGCCATGCAAGCTAAATTGCTACGAGCAGTTCAAGAAAAGAAAATACGTCCGATTGGCAGTGATAAAGAGCTTGATGTTGATTTTAGAATTGTCAGTGCAAGCCATCAAAATCTTGAGCAATTGGTTCAGCAAGGCAAATTTAGACAAGATCTATTTTTTAGAATTCATGTGATGGATTTACGTCTTACCCCACTCCGCGATAGACCCAAAGATATTCCCGTTCTAGCTCAACATTTTATTGATAAAATCAGTAGTGAATGGCGTATTGAAGCCCCTCAACTATCTCAAGACGCGATACTATTCCTTCAACAACAACCATTTACGGGGAATGTACGCGAACTTAAAAATATCATCGAGCGTGCACTTACACTTTGCGATGATAAGCTCATAGCCGTCGAGCATGTTAAAAGCCCTTCATTAGGCTTAACATCCCAACCTTTAGCACAACAACCAAATAGTCAAATTGAAGCAACTACTGATTTAACGTCTCAAATACCCAAAGGTTTGCCCGAAGAGGGATTAGAACAATACCTTGAGAAAGTAGAAAAAGAAGTTTTAATTAATGCGTTAAACTCAACGCATTGGAACAGAACCCTAGCCGCCAAAAAATTAGGGATGACATTCCGCTCATTACGATATCGTTTAAAAAAATTTGGTTTAGATACTGAAGATGAATAACTTAGCATCACCCCGATATTGATGATATTTAACGGCTTCTTAACAACAAATCGGCTGCGTGTTGGAGGTAAACCTCCTCCTTCATATCCTGCGGCCAAGGATATTCGATATTAGGGGCTATGCCTTGCCCATCAATCTCGACACCATACGGTGTTAAGTAATGAGATACTGTCATTTGTAGTGCCGCACCATTTTCAAGTGGAAAGAGTTTTTGCACAACACCTTTACCATAACTCTTTTCACCAATGATTACGGCGCGTTGATGATCTTTCATTGCTGCCGTAAATACTTCTGCTGCAGAAGCCGAACGTTGATTAATCAATACTCCGACTTTAAGCCCTGTAAATTCATGTCCAGGTAAAGCTTGGAATTGTTGATCACCTTCTGAACGGCTACGTGTAGATACAATCAAACCCTGATTTAAAAATAAATCTGCCGTTTCCACAGCAGAAGATAATAATCCACCCGGATTATTTCTTAGATCTATTAAAACAGCTTTGAGTTGTTGGCTATGATGCTCATCGATATAACGTTTTATTTCATTCGCAGTATCTTGCTGAAAAACTTTCACCTTTAATAGTAAAACTTGATTACTCAGCATATGTGCTTGTATATCGGCAACATCTAGTTTTTGATTTCTCACTAAAATAATTGGAGATGAGTTCGGTGATCTTTGTAAACTGATGGTTGATCCAATCGAGCCGCTGAGCAAGTCTTTGACTTGATCTTGGTTTAACAATCTAAGCTCTTGTCCATCAATTTTGTAAAGTGTAACGCCGTTGGCCAATCCTAATTTTGCCGAGTCACTATCGGGATCTAAATTTTCGATCTGCCATAAACCTCGTGAGGTATCAAAGCTAAGATCAAAATCAATACTCGCTAAATCCTCCTCGGTATATTTGAGGAGTTGGCGATAATCTTCTGGAGATAAATAGCGAGAGTAACGATCTAGCCCACTCACCAAACCTTGGATCGCTTGTAAAAATAACTGATCGTCAGTGACTTCAGTGACATAGTTTTCTTTTACTGTACCGTAAATCTGAACAAACTGCTGTATAGATTCAATCGGAACTTCTGAACTGTTAGATGACCAGTCTTCTTCTAAAGGATCAACTGCTGGACCCTTAGATCCAGCAGCGAAAGCATGAACCCCATTCAAACTTAAAGCTAGACCTAACATGAGTTTGAATAACAATGGATTCATACTGAATTCCTTCTTATTTTTAAACTAAAGTCACTAAATTGCGACCTTTCATTTCAGCAGGAACAGGCAACTGCATTAAATTCAATAATGTCGGTGCAACATCTGCAAGCACACCACCCTCTGCAATTTTCGCTTGAGTTGGACCTACATAAATAAATGGCACATGCTCAGTTGTATGTTGAGTATGGACTTGACCACTTTCATAGTCCTGCATTTGTTCAACATTACCGTGATCCGCAGTGATCAACATATGGCCTTTCTTCGCCATCACTGCATCATAGACGCGACCTAAGCTGACATCCACTGCTTCTACTGCTTTAACGGCAGCATCGAATACCCCTGTATGTCCAACCATATCGCCATTTGCATAGTTCACAACGAGTAAGTCAAATTCACCTGAATTAATTGCATTCACTAACTCATCAGTGACTTCATAAGCACTCATTTCTGGTTTTAAATCATAGGTTGCAACATTTGGTGATGGAATCAAAATACGTTTTTCACCTGGATACTCATCTTCACGACCACCACTGAAGAAGAAAGTCACATGGGCATATTTCTCAGTTTCCGCGATACGTAATTGAGTTTTACCTAAATTAGACAGGTATTCACCAATTGAATTGACCAACGGTTCTGGCATATATGCCACCGGCGCATTAATTGTCGCTTGATAGCGCGTTAACATGACAAATTTCGCAAGCTGAGGCACAACTTTACGCTCGAAACCATCGAAGCCTTGTTCAACAAATGCTTTTGTCAATTCGCGAGCACGATCTGCACGGAAATTCATAAAAACAACAGCATCACCATCTTGTACTGCGGCTACATCCCCAATACGTGTTGCTTTCACAAACTCATCTGACTCTTCAGCAGCATACGCTTGTTCGAGACCTTCCACAGCAGACTCAACTACGCGAACAGCCTCACCTTCTGTTAATAAACGATATGCTTGTTCGACACGATCCCAACGATTGTCACGATCCATTGCGAAATAACGACCGATCATCGTTGCGATTCGACCCTGACCTGGATATTGGGCAAATAATGCATCTAATTTCTCTAAAGATGGTTGTGCACTTTTTGGGGGAGTATCACGACCATCTAAGAAAGCATGTAAATAGACTTGAGCACCTCTTTTTAGTGCCAACTCTGCCATAGCAACAATATGGTCTTCATGAGAGTGAACACCACCTTCAGACAACAATCCAAAAATATGTACTGCTTTTTGATTTTCTTTTGCTTTTTCTACAGCATCAACCAATACTTCATGTTTATAGAAATCACCAGTACGGATATCTTTGGTAATACGAGTGAAATCTTGATACAACACGCGTCCAGCACCAAGATTCATATGACCAACTTCTGAATTCCCCATTTGGCCATCTGGAAGACCAACATCTTCACCTGAACCTGAAATCAGACCATGTGGATGATTCTGTTTCATTGCAGTTAAATTAGGTGTTTTCGCTGCAAGAAAAGCATTATCTTCGACCGCTTCACGATGACCCACACCATCCATAATGACTAAAACGTGAGGGATTTTGCCAGCAGTTGCATCCGTCATGATATACACTCTTTTCTGTTTACAAATTAATCAACGTATCTTAACGAATTTTTCATTAAGACTCTATCTGAACACGATGGCTTTGATTGATCTAGACCATCTATTTTTCAATTTAAAAATTCTCTAGCGCGCTCGATATAGCAAATAGCTACCTACCGCAAAGATAAGCACAATTGGCAGAAAAACAAACCAAGCTGGAGATGGTGAATACACCAAACTCGCGTACCCTAAGAAGTCTTGTAGGTAGTAAAAACCAAGCCCTACAAATAACGCAATCACTAAACGAAAACCCATAGACTGTTGCCGTAAAGGGCCAAAAATAAAAGAGCAAGCAATCAGTACGAGTGCCAACAATGCAAATGGCGAAGCCACTTTTTGCCAGAATGCAAGTAAATACGTTTTAGGAACTTGACTATATTCATCCATATAGCGCATAAAACTGATCAATTGGCTTGGAGCTAAATCTTCAGGATCAATCGTCACCATATGAACATATTTAGGTTGAAGCGCTAAAGCAACATCCTGCTGAGGAGTTTGAATCAGTCTCGAATAGCCTTCAGGAAAAATATCCATCTGACTGGCTTCAATTAAAGACCATTGTCCATTTTGTACAAATTGACCTTGATTCGCAGTCAAGACTGACTTCAGACGATAATCTTGATCAAAGTCCATCATCTCAACTTGACGTAACTGCCCTTGCGCATTTGCATAGTCAATATAAATAAATCGTTGACCTTCTCTAGTCCAATACCCTTTGACTTCGCCAAGCTCAGCAACAGAACGACGGTCTTTAATACTTTCCGCCCGCTCATTGGTGTAAGGAATAACATATTCACTGAGTAAAAATGAAAGCAATACCAAGAGCATTGCTGAGCGCATGACCCAACCCACAATACGCCACAGGCTAATCCCTGAAGCGCGCATGACAATCAGCTCACTATTTGAAGCCATTGAACCCAAACCGAGCACTGCACCAATCAATGCTGAAATAGGTAAAATTTCATATAAATATTGCGGTGAAGCCCATAGAACATGAATAAGTGCTTGCCAAGCTCCATATCCTTCTTTCAGGCTGCCTAATTCACCCATATAGGTAAAAAGAATTTGAAGGGCTGATAAAATCGCTGTAGCACCCAACATCGCCAGCGCTGTGGTTTTCGTCACATGTTTTGCGACAATTCGACGTGCCAACATTATGATTTCACCTGCTCAATTCGTTTTTTTAACTTAGGTGCTAGTTTTTGTTTACGCGAGAAAATCGCTGCACCCACTGCATAAACAATCAAGATAGCGGGATAAGCCCAAATACCAATCTCATCTTTACTAATTCTGGTTTTAATCGCCATTAATGCCACAATCAAACTGGCAAAAATTAAGAGTGCAGGAAATAATTTTAAATATCGTCCTTGGCGTGGAGTAACCTCAGACAATGCCGTTGCTAACATCAATGCCACAATCAATGTAAATGGCACAAATATTCTCCAGCCCAATTCACTGGCTACTACAGGATCTTCACGGGTTTCAATTAACTTCGAAATTGGTAACGCTTCTACATCACCACTTTCAAATTTCGCCTCTTTATCACTTTCAAGACGCAAACGATATGAAGCAAATTCAGTATGACTATATTTCGGACTATCTTGATAAATTTCGTAACGGCGACCTTGGGTTAAATCAACAACACTCGCTGTTTCACCGACCATTTCAACACGTGTCGCTTCTTTCGCTAAAATCATGATGTCAGGTTTTTCAGGCTTATCTGCTCGCTGATAGAAGAAAATTTCTTTTAAGTTTTTACGATCTTCTGAAAGTGCACCAGCATAAATGGTATAAGGACCTGAGGAAATAAACTCTTTTGGACGTACCAAATCAAAGCCTGATCGAACCGCTTGGGTCGTCGTAAGCTTTTCAAATTCACGTATACCCCATGGAGACATCCATACCATTAATACCGTTTGAATGGCCAAATAAATGGCTGTGAGAGGTAACAATAAACGAGCCAATTGATTACGACTAACACCACTGCCATTGAGAACCGCCATTTCATGATCTACATACAGTCGGCCAAACACCAACATGAGACCAATGAAAAAACCTAAAGGTAAGATCAATGTCAAAAATTCTGGAAGACGGTAGCCAATGATGCTAAATAAAATACTTGCATCCATTCGACCCTGAGCTGCCACGCCAAAATACTTGATCAAACGCCCACCCAACATGATGAGTGTAAGCAATGAAATCACAACCACAGAGGTAGATACCACTTGTTTGACGAGGTAACGTCTTATAATCAAAGTAATCTTCCAAAATTAGGTTAAATCGGCTAGCGCTAGTTTACCCGAATGTTAAAAATATAAAACCTCATTGAAATTCTATCATTGGTAGTGTTTCAATGGTTTAATGATTTAAACGGTCTCAATAGGCACACAACAAGCATATGAAACTTTCAATTAATACATCATTGGCACAAATTTCAGAAAGCCAACATTTGGTTATTTTAGTCGACTCTGAAAACACCCATGCAGTTAAAAGCAACTATCAAATCAACAATTTAGACAGCCTAACTGAAGCAGCTCAATTCAAAGCAGGTTTCAATGAGTCTTTATCGTTATTGGGTCAAATTGAAAATCAACCGAATAGCATTCTACTTGGCTTAGGTAATGCACAAGAAGTTAAAGCTGCAAAATTAGCAAAAATTGCACAAACTATTATCAAAGCTTCACAAAAAAAATTCAAACAAATCAGTGTTGATATTTCAGCTTTGCCGAATGAATTACACTACTTATTTGCACTTAAACTCACTCAATCTGCTTATGCTTTTGACGAGTTTAAGTCGAAAAAAAATGACTTTATACTCGAACAAGTTCATCTAATTGCATCAAACTCTACGCTAACGTCAAATCAACTTAACTTAATTCAAGCAATTGAAAGCGGTCAAAACGTTGCACGTGATTTAGCAAATCGTCCAGGAAATATTTGTTTTCCTGAATATTTAGCGGATCATGCAATTGCATTGGCAGCAGAATTCCCAGATTTATTGAAAGTAACCGTGCTAGATGAACAGCAAATTGCTGATCTTGGCATGAATGCATTTCTTGCAGTCAGCAAAGGTTCAGATCGCCCTGGACGTATCATTACTCTTGAATATCAAGGTCAACTTGAACAAGCTCCTATCGTCCTCGTGGGTAAAGGGATCACTTTCGATACGGGCGGTATTTCATTAAAACCAGGTTTAGGCATGGATGAAATGAAGTACGATATGGGTGGTGCAGCTTCAGTTTTAGGAACTATGCGTTCACTCTGTGAAGCTCGCCTTCCGATTCATGTTGTAGGTGCAATTGCGGCGGCTGAGAACATGCCATCAGGTCATGCAACTCGACCAGGTGATATCGTCACCACGATGAGTGGTCAAACTGTTGAAATTCTAAATACAGATGCCGAAGGTCGCTTAGTCCTCTGTGACACGCTGACCTATGTCAAACGCTTTAACCCAGAACTTGTGATTGATATCGCAACATTAACAGGCGCTTGTGTTGTTGCGTTAGGCTCTGTTTTAACAGGTATGTTCACACCAGATGATGAACTGGCATATGAACTTTCTCAAGCTGGTGAACAATCATTTGACCGTGTATGGCGTATGCCTGTCTATGATGACTACCAAGAGCAGCTTGACTCTCCATTTGCTGATATTGCCAATATTGGTGGTCCAAAAGCTGGTGCTGTTACAGCTGCTTGCTTCTTGCAACGCTTTACACGTGAATATCGTTGGGCACATTTAGATGTTGCTGGTACAGCTTGGACATCTGGCGCAGCAAAAGGTGCAACTGGTCGCCCAGTTCCATTATTGGTTCAATTTCTCGCAAATCGCGTAAATTAATGTCTAAAATCAGCTTCTACTTATTTGAAAAGAGTCCAGAACGACAGGTCCAAAGTGCCTGTCGTTTATGTCGAAAAATTCTGCGTAACCCTGCAAAAATATGGATTCATTGTCCAGAATTGAGCATTCAAAACGAACTCGATGATTTACTTTGGAGTTTCGATCCGCAGAGTTTTTTGACACATGGTATTGATGATCAATCAGCAGCTATTTGTATTTCGTCTAAGCTCCCTGAAACTCAGGAATGGATCGTGTTTAATTTTCACATTCATGCACTTGAAGATCCTTCACGTTTCAGTCACATTATCGAAATTATTGAAAACAACGAAGCCGCCAAAGAAATTGGACGAGAGAAATATAAAACCTATCGAAAATTAGGTATCTCACCTCAAACACATAAACTTTAGCGCGTTGTCATTGGAAAAAGGAGAATCACGGTGGCCATTAATGTCGGTCAAGATTTTAAAAAACGTTGGTTGAAAGCGCCAGAAGCGGTTCGCCAAGCTTTTATCGACGACCTTAATCGCATCAGTGATTTACTCGAACCTCAAACTCAACCAGAGCAATGGCTAGACCATGATAATCGTGCCCAGCAAGTGGCTCAATTAAAGGTTGAACAGGCTTATGCGGATGAAAAAGCACGATTAATTGAAGAAGCTCGTATTCGTAAGCAATTGGCTTTAGAAAAATCATTAGCAGAAAAACGTGCACTGCAAGAGGCTTATAATCAAAAGCTTCTACAAGACGAATTTCTTAAATTTCAACAACAAACCGATTCGCTCGTACAGTTACGACAAGTGATTGATGCAGAAATCGATGAATATACTGAAAAATACCAAAAAGTGACTACACCTCATCGGGACTTTTCAGGAAACTCTTCTGCGCATTTATCAATTCATCAAGATTTAGATACGATTCGTTTACGTCTCGAGCTTGAAGCTGAAACCATGATTGAAGATGCCGTACAAATTTTTAAATCAAAACTCCAAGCAGCAGCAAAAGAAGAGATCGAACTTATTCTAAAAAATACATCTCTACCCTCTTAGAAGCTCAAAGGGTGGCTGCTTAGTGTCATCAAAATGAAACATATTTGTCACACCATGAATGTGATTTAAATGCTCTCTGCGATTTGACGGACATGAGGAAAGTATCACCATGGATCTTTTAAACAACATCTCTGAACGAATCACTCATTTGAAATCTGGCGAACATGTCACGATCAGTGCTCAAGAACTATTGATTAGTCGAGCAGATTTTCAATCGGTTTTAGTGTATTTAAAACATGAGTCGAAAAAAGGCGACTTTTTAATTCAAGATGAAGCTTTGGTAGAGAATTGGTTTGATCGCACATCACTCACCATTAATAAAATTTAAAAGAGCCCACTGAGGGCTTTTTTTTAACAGGTTTGAAGTATCAATTTAAGCAAAAAAATCTAAAACGGCTGAGAATATATTTCCCATGCCATACCCCATACCTAGTAAAAGTGCGATCCAAATCCAAGCACCAATAATATTGTAAAACATGAAACTGCTATAGCTCATATATCCAGAGCCCGCAGCGAATGGAGCAAAAGAACGTACAAAAGGGATAAAGCGCGCAATTAAAATGGTCTTACCACCATGTTTCTCGAAATAAGCATTGGTTTTGGCAATATACTCAGGTTTTAACCAACGTGAGTGCTCGCTAAAATATTTAACACCAAGCCATCGCCCTGTATAGAAATTGAGAATATAACCAAGGACTGAGGCGATAAATAATAACAATCCCATATAGTGCAAATGAATCAACTCAGTGGTCGAACATAAAGCACCGATGGCGATGAGCAAACTGTCCCCAGGTAAAAAAAACATGAAAACGGAACCATTTTCCGCAAATATCACTAAAAATAAAATTGCGTAAATCCATACGCCATATTGCTCTAATAAACTAGGTAAAAGCTGCTCTAAATGCAGTAAAAAATCAATCATTCTGAAGTTCTCTGAGCACGTTGCTTTCTCCTTTAGATAGATTGTATACCTAATTTATTTAAACAAAAAAACAGCCTAAAAATTTAGGCTGTTTTCTATTTTAATCATTTTTTAACGTAAAAAACCATTCTGTGCTAAAAATTCCATGCTTAATTTAGACTCAGGTTTATGCTCAGCAGCCTTATCCCCAAGCAATAAACGTTCAATATATCGTGCAAGTACATCGACTTCTAAGTTTACTCTAGTCCCGACTTTCCACGTACTAATATTGGTCCGCTCTGCAGTATGAGGAATAAGATTTAAACTCAACACATTGCCACGTAGATGATTGATTGTAAGACTAATTCCATCAACTGTGATAGAACCTTTCTCCGCTAAATATTTTGCAATTTCAGGCGGGGCCGTTACCTCAAAATAGAGTGAACGTGCATCTTGACGTTGCACTGTAATTTCACCAACAACATCCACATGTCCACTGACAATATGACCACCAAAGCGAGTTGTCGGCAACATCGCTTTTTCTACATTGACGGTTTGCCCAACCTTCCAACTCGATAAAGTTGTACGATGAATACTTTCAAGTGACACGTCTGCTTCGTACCATTGATTGCCCCATGCAATAACAGTTAAGCAGATGCCATTGGTCGCAATTGAATCACCCAATTGAACATCAGACATATCAAGATCAGTCTGTATACGCAAGCGGATATCACCACCTACATTTTGTAAACTTTCGACTTTTCCTAAACTTTCAACAATGCCTGTAAACATAATGGGTACTCTTAAATTTGTTCTATTTTTACCATAAATCCAATTGTTCAGCGACGCCTGTAGTGTCAACACCACCCAATTCAGCATAGTGGTGTAACTGACCAAGTAACTGTCGAATTGGCGGTCCTGATTTTGCGTGCGTGTCTGTAATCACGATAAACTCAAGAACGCGCGCACGCTCAGACTGACGCTGCTTACTCACACGATATCTTGGAACATCTTGAGTCAAAATTGTGACTCGTCCACGCTCTAAATTCGCTTTAAGTAAATCACCAGCCTCAATATTTCCATCTGTTGAATAGCTGGTCAAAATATAGCGTGCATTAATGGTTTGCAAAAGCTTTTCATACGCTTCTTTGGCATGTTTAGAAGAATTGTATGGGCTTGGTCGTTCTTTACGCCAAGCACGGTCGATTCCGCTCTTGAAACCCTTAGTATCTGGACTTGGTAAATCTACCTGATCCCATAAAGTCAAAGCATTCAATACATGATAGTTGCTACTATACGCATGCTGATTATAGGGTGGATCCAAATATGCCACATCGACTTCGAAACCGCTCATTTGATTTGCTAAATGTTGAGCATCCACACACCACATTTCAGCCGCTGGGCCTGTCAGATTTGAATTTTCACAAAAACGACCTGGGGTCAGCCATAGTAATGATTCAATTCGCTCTAAAGCCGTCTGAGTTTTACCGCCCCAGCCGTGATGGAAACTCTTAAATACGCCTGACGTATTACTCACAAAACTTGCTGAATACAATAAAGGTGCAAGTAAAGCGCTCATTTCCACATCATCAATTGCACCTTGAGCTTGCCAAGTTGCAATTTGTTGGCGAATTGCATCAATGCGCATGCCATTTCGGCGTTTGAAGAATAAACGGTCTCTTGAAGGATCATAGATTTCATCATTACGAGGGCAGAGATTGTGTGTCACCCATCCTTTGACCTCAGGCAAGCGATTAAGATAATCAATTGCTTTCTGATATCCGCCTAATTCTTTAAAAGCAGGAGCTTCAGTACATGACAATATGGCATGATTAAGTGCGTGGCTGTAAGGCTCCCAATCGTTCGCTATTACTCGGTAGCCATTTTGACGAGCCAAACGAGAAACCACACCGCTTCCAGCAAAAAAGTCCGCAAAGATAGGCGCTCGACCTGAACTCGTATTCAAAGTTCCAGTGCTTTCTAATGCCTCAAGAATCAAATGTAATAAACGACGCTTGTTGCCTAAATAAGGCACAAGTTGATTAAACAAATACTCATCTGTCGTACGTGCTGCATGGCGACGTTTATGATAAACCGTTGACTCTGTACTCATAGCGACTCTTGATCAGGGATTAATTTTAAACGGATGTCATCACTTAACTGAGTTACATCTTGAAGTTTAAAACGGAGTTGTTCTGTCATTTGTTTAAATTCAGCATTAAACATTGGACGAGCTGATTGACCTAATAGTGTAGGTGCAATATAACTAATCAATTCATCTACCAAATTTTCCTGCAAAAATGCAGTAGATAGGGTTGCACCAGCTTCCACCATCACATCATAGATTTGAAAATCTTTTAAGACTTTTAGCAATTCAACTAAGGGCTGAACTTCGAGTTGAATCACGCCAAGTTGTGCAAGCTCTGCTCGAAATGGCCCCATGACCATGACAGTATCAGGATTCTCTAACACTTTAGCATCTAAAGGTAAGCGACCTTGACGATCTAAAATCACACGTTTAGGCTGCACAACTCGCTCTAATTCAATATTCGGTAAAGCTCGAACATTCAACTGACAATCATCAGCCAACACTGTTTCAATACCCGTGATCACTGCACCAGAAATTGCACGCCAATGTTGAACATCCTGACGTGCCAATTCACCTGTAATCCACTTCGACTCCCCTGAAGCCATTGCTGTACGACCATCGAGACTCGACGCGACCTTTAAACGTACATAAGGTAATCCCTTAGACATAGCTTTAAAGAAGCCTAAGTTCAAAGGACGCGCTTCCAACTCACAGATCCCGACTTCAACGTCTATACCTGCTTGTTGTAGGATAGCCACACCTTTACCAGCAACCAATGGATTAGGGTCTGAACAAGCCACTATCACTTTTGCAATGCCCGCTTCTACTAAGCCTTTCGCGCAAGGAGGAGTTCGACCATAATGCGCACAAGGCTCTAGTGTGACATATGCCGTTGCACCCTGTGCTAGCTCCCCTGCTTGACGAAGTGCAAACACTTCGGCATGTGGTTGCCCAGCTTGGGGGTGAAAACCTTCACCAATGATCTGTCCGTCTTTGACAATGACACAACCTACATTAGGATTTGGTTTTGTCGAATATTGACCTTGCTTCGCCAATGCTATTGCACGACGCATCCACATTTGATCTTGATCGATCTGTTGTTGCGAGAACTCAGACATTCATAACCTTGAAGTTGAATTTGGGGCGAGATTAATGTTCTTGATCTCGGTGTTGCATTTGTTCGATTTGACGGCGAAATGCTTCTACATCTTGGAAATCTTGATATACAGAGGCAAAACGTACGTATGCGACATGATCAAGGGCAAATAAAGCCTTCATTACAATTTCGCCTATTGTACGAGAACGAACATCACGTTCACCTAGTCGACGAATTTGAAGTTGAATATCACTGACCACCGTTTCAATTTGTTCTTGTGTCACGGGACGTTTTTGTAAAGCATGCATGAGTGAACGACGAAGTTTCGCTTCATCATAAGGTTCATTTTTACCATCAGACTTGGTGACACGAGGCATCACCACTTCAAAACTTTCAAAAGTTGTAAAACGCTCATTACAACTAATACATTCACGACGACGGCGAATTTGGCAGCCTTCAGCAGCTAAACGTGAATCAATCACCTTACTATCAGCGGCGTTGCAAAATGGACAATGCATAGCGGTTTAATTGAACAAATTCTATTTGCACCAAGTGTATCAAAAAATTCTGCTCATGTTGAGCTTTCATCAATATATAGAAAAAAAACAGCCCCAAAGGGCTGTTTCACACTATATATTGATTATTGTGTTTAATCGTTATTCAACACGCTCACCATGTTGACTTAAATCCAGACCCATACGCTCATCGTCTGACTCAACACGAATACCGATGATTAAATCAATGACTTTTAAGATGATGAATGTCAGGATTGCTGAATAAGCGATTGTTGCAAGAACACCTTCAACTTGTACCCATAATTGGCTTAATACGTTTGTAGGTGCTGCATCGCCCATGATGAACTCACTTGCAAAGAATGCGGTTAGAATTGCGCCAACGATACCACCAACACCGTGAAGTCCAAAGGCATCTAATGAGTCATCCGCTTTCAATGCACGTTTTAATGCTGTAATACCCCAGAAGCACACGACACCACCAATTAAGCCCATCGCTAAAGCACCACCTACTGTCACGAATCCAGCAGCTGGCGTAATCACAACCAGACCAGCTACCGCACCTGATGCCGCACCCAACACTGAAGCTTTGCCACGAACGACTTTTTCAGTGATTAACCATGAAATGGCAGCAGCGGCAGCAGCAACTTGAGTAACAACCAATGCATAACCTGCTGAACCATTTGCACCTAATGCAGAACCACCATTGAAACCAAACCAGCCGACCCAAATTAAGCTCGCACCAATGACAGTCAATGTGAGGTTATGTGGCGCCATTGATTCTTTGCCTAGCCCCATACGCTTACCAAGCATATACGCCGCAACTAAACCAGCAACACCTGAGTTAATATGAACAACTGTACCACCTGCAAAATCAAGTGCACCATCGTTACCTAACCAACCACCACCCCATACCCAGTGTGTAATAGGAGCATAGACAACCACCACCCAAATTGCGATAAACGCAACAAAAGCACTAAATTTCATACGCTCTGCAATAGAACCACTGATAATGGCAACGGTAATGATTGCAAATGTCATTTGGAAGATGACAAATAAAATTTCTGGAATTGTTCCACTCAATGCTTCTGTAGTGATACCAGACAACATAAATTTATCTAGACTTCCAATAAAGGCATTACCTTCACCAAAAGCAAGTGTGTAGCCAACCACCACCCAAGCGATACTGACCACTGCAGCAGCGACAAAGCTGTGTGCCATGGTACTTAAGACATTTTTTTTACGTACCATACCGCCGTAGAACAGCGCTAAACCAGGAATGGTCATGAGTAAAACGAGTGCAGTTGAAACTAAAATCCAGGCAGTGTCACCCGTATCAAGAACTGCCGCTTCTTCAGCAGGAGCTTCTTCTGGAGCTGCTGGTAATGTTTCAACCAAATTAGAATCTGTAGATGAAGCCTCAGTTTCAACAACTGCAACTTCAGTAGAAGTTGGTTCTGACACTGCTTCTTCAGCCCATGCGACAGAACCACCTAAGAGTGCGCCAGACAAGCTCAGCGCCATTAGCATTTTTTTCATTCGTATCCCCCAACCTAGTTTTTGTGAGTTATTCGCTACTCAGCAAACTTCATGCCAAATTAAACTGCGTCAGCACCAGTCTCACCAGTACGGATACGGATAACTTGTTCTAGATTCGTCACGAAAATTTTTCCGTCACCAATTTTGCCAGTACTAGCTACACGTGTAATTGATTCAATCACTGAATCAACCATTTCGTCACTGATTGCGATTTCAATTTTTACTTTAGGTAAAAAATCAACCACATATTCAGCACCACGATAAAGTTCAGTATGACCTTTTTGACGACCAAAACCTTTTACTTCAGTTACGGTGATCCCTTGAACGCCAATTTCAGAGAGTGCTTCACGCACGTCATCTAATTTGAATGGTTTTACAATTGCTGTTACGAGTTTCATGTTGTTTTCCTTCGGCTTTTTTCACCAGTAAGGTTTTATGTTCAAATTTCATGCCAAACTTCATAATGGTTGGGGATATTAATCAGCCAGCATGAACTTATTTATAACCTATTTTATACGCCTACACGGTCTTATGTTCTAAAAATATTGGGAATTTTGATGGATTTTTTTTATGTTCTTATTGGTTTAACCTATGAAATGTAGTTAACACTAGGGTCAATCCAAAACGGATGTTAAACTTCAATGTTGATGACTTATTATTCGGAAGAACTATGATTGAAACTTTATTACAGGCAATCTTAGAACAGGTTGACCAACCCAAAAAAGATTTAGAAAAAAATGTGAGAGCGTTGTTAAACGAAGCGATTAGTAAAATGGATTTGGTTTCTAAAGAAGAAATCGAACGTCAGAAAACTGCACTAAACAATGCCAATTCCCGTTTAACAGAACTTCAAACGCAATTAAAATCACTAGAAAGCTTAATTTCCGATCAAAAATAAGCAACATTGCACCAATACAGTGCTTAAACACAAAGTCAGTGATTAAAAATAAAGCAATTCTAAAAATAATATAATAATGGTTCAGTTTTATGTCATTTGCAAAAATTTATACCCGAGGTCTTCTTGGTTTACATGCACCACTGATTGAAGTCGAGGTTCATGTCAGCCAAGGATTACCTTCACTCACCATTGTAGGTCTTCCAGAAGCTGCTGTTCGAGAAAGTAAGGATCGTGTCCGTTCTGCAATCATTAATAGCGGTTTTCAATTTCCAACCAAACGGCTGACGATCAATCTAGCCCCTGCTGATTTACCCAAAGATAGTTCAAGGCTTGATTTACCTATTGCTTTGGGGATTTTAATCGCTTCAGGGCAACTACATGATCAAAGTATTGACCGTTTTGAATTTATAGGTGAATTGGCACTCGATGGTCTGTTAAGACCTGTAACTGGAACTTTGACGATCGCAATGGCATGTCAAACCGCAGGTCATGAGTTAATGATTCCTGTGAGTAATTTGGATGATGCAGCACTTCTTCCCAATTTTGAGGTGTATACAGCCAAATCTTTAAAAGATGTTTGCCAGCACTTTGATCAGTCGAGTCCAATTCAACCCATATTAGCGAATAAAACGATCCAACCTCAAAAAAATCGATTTGATCTCGCTGATGTCAAAGGTCAATTACGTCCAAGACGTGCCTTAGAAATCGCAGCAGCTGGTGGACATTCGATTTTATTTAAAGGCCCGCCAGGCACTGGTAAAACACTGCTTGCCTCAAGATTGTCTGGCATCTTGCCCCCATTAACTAATCAAGAACACTTAGAGGTCGCAAGTATTTACTCCATTGCAAATACACCTTATCAATTTGGTCATCGCCCCTTTAGAGCGCCACATCATACGGCATCCGCTGTGGCCTTGGTTGGTGGTGGATGTCATTTACAAACAACTATGCGACATTCCAAACAACTATGCGATAAATTACAGGTTTTATCTTTACAGTAATCTTTATTTGAAATAAATCATTGAATATAAAAAATAATTTAATATAATTTAAAACAATATCAAAGTACTAACTATATATTTGGATCTTGCAATGTATAATATCTTTTTAAATAATATTAAAGCAGCACGTAAATTAAAAACACAAAAAATATTGCTGAAGTAAGTCTGAGTATTTTTAGAATGCTTATTCAACATATTTGTATTTCAAATGCAGAATATATAAATATTTTAGCTAAAGAAAGTTCTGAAAACATGTCAAAAATTGATATTAGTTTTATTGAGCTATCTCAACCGGCCGATGGAACATGCGTTGATTTTATAAGTAACTCTCTAACACAGATAGCAAAATTGAAAAACAGCTCTTTAGCTAGATTCTACTTTGAAGATAAAGATATTTCAAACGAACCTGCATTAGTAGAATGGCTACAAATCAAAGAAATATCTTTAAGAAATATCTTACATACATATGTTGAAGATCGAAATGAAAGTATCTTTGGTCATGGTATTTCATCAACTAATTTATTTTTAGATATCGATATTATTGAATATATTTTAGAAAAATTAAAAGTTTATCTACCAGAAAGTAAAGGCGACGATTTTTTATTTTTTCCTAAAAATTTTAATATCTCTACTCCTATTCAAACATTAAGATTATTTGATGGAAATCCTACGTGTTACAGAAAAATCAAAAAAACTAATAATGGGATGATTCATGTT
>NZ_JFYL01000001.1 GCF_000632455.1 Acinetobacter sp. Ver3 | reverse complement strand
ACTGCAACCAAAATATAATTTCATTAAAACAGGAATGTAAAATTTTAAAGACCGAAAAACAGGTCTTTTAAAAGGTCTCTAAATTGGTCATTATTTGTCTGTTATTTACATATCTAGGACATTACGAATATGAACAATATTATTCATTCACGCTTTGTCACTAGTTTTACCGATATCTCTCAACAAAAGAGAATTCAATGATGGGTAAAAAACTTGAAGACCTCATCAGAGAGCGTAGTCCTGAAAGTCAAAAGCGAATTATGGAAAATGCAAAAATAATTTTGAACGATTGTCTTTGGGAAGATGTGCATTTAACAAAACTAGCAGAAAAAGCTAAAGGGCAAAAAACGATTAAACTCACTTTAGACGAGCTACGAGCTCGAGTTCATAAAAACCACGCTTAAAAAGTTCGATAAGCTTAATCCAAAAAAAGTGGAACAGTTTATTCGTAATATGATGCCATTTTAGACAATCCCTAGATTCCGAAAAACAAACTCAGTGGATCGGTCGATTTGTATAATGTAAAACTCAGGTCAGCAGTCTATCGTTTGGTTTATCAAGTCACCGATGCAAAAATTGTGGTACTGGTCTTAGACTTAGACCGCCTTGATACGACTTATAAAAAATTATAATTATTTCAAACTCTCTTTATGCTCTTGTCCCCAAACCGCCATTTGCACCATTAACTTTTCTAATCTCCGACCTGATGACGTCAGATCATACATTGAGGTCGTTTTACCCGTGGTTTCATCATGAGACTCAATTTTTTCAACAACATTGTTCAATTCAAGTTCTTTGAGCTCTTTAGAAATCATTCTGGGTGTAATGCCTTGCAGCAGACGTTCAATCTCATTAAAACGGCGTGGCTGTTTAATCATGGTTGCAACAATCGCAAGTTTCCATTTGCCATTAATGACGTTCATGGCATTTTTAAGTGCCACAATAAACATCAAATTACATTGGTCATCCTCGCTTAATGTTTCTGCATTCTCTTTCATAAAATCAGCCATCTATCCTCCCATCTCGTCACAAAATTTAATCAAATGAAATCCTAAATTCACTATACAACAGTATAGTGATCTCGTTTTTTAACTCGCCTATAAATTACATCATTGCAAAAATAATCCAAGGTTATTGAATGATTTTAGTTACTGGTGCTACTGGCCATTTAGGGCGAAGCGTAGTGCAACAATTAAAGCAACAGCTACAAAACAATGAATTTGCTATATTGGCGAGAAACTTAGAAAAAGCCAAACCTTATGTCAATGAACATATTGAAGTCCGTGAAGGAGATTTCAATCAACCTGAAAGTTTGATCAAAGCCTTTCAGCGTGTCGACAAGCTACTTCTTATTTCAACGATGGAAATGAATCGCTTTGAACAACATAAGAATGTCATCGATGCTGCGCGTGAAGCAGGTGTTCAACATGTGTATTACACAGGTTTATCCATTCAAAATATTGAAAATTCAGCAGTGAAGGATTTGATGATCAGTCATTTTCAAACTGAAGATTACCTCAAAGCAAGCGGACTGAAATATACACTCCTACGCAACACCATGTATGCAGAAGCGATTCCACAAATTATCGGTGAAAGGGTCATCGATACAGGCATCCAGCTCTCTGGAGGAGCGGGAAAAGTGCCTTATGTGCTAAGAGCAGAGTTAGGAGAAGCAATAGCAAATGCCTTAATTCAAAATGATCATGAGAATAAGGTCTATGAGTTAGTCGGCAGCCAAACTTATAGCTATCAAGATATTGCTGATGAGCTAAGTCAACTCAAAACAATACCAGTGGAATATCACGATCTCACTGAAGAAGCCTATCAACAGTTGTTAAAAAGAATCGGTTTGCCCGAATTTCTGATCTATCTCACACATGGCACAGTCGTAGATATTAAACATCGACAGTATGAAGTTCAAAGCCAAGATTTAGAAAAACTTTTAGGTCGTCCAAGCCAATCACTCAAATCAATGTTGGCGAGTTTATACGCTTAAAGAATTAAAAATATTCACATTTAAATATTATAGGTAAATACATGAAATTATTAGAAGCTTTACAGTGGCGTTATGCAACCAAACAAATGACTGGTGAAAAACTACCGCAAGAATTAGTCGATCAAATTCTTGAAGCTGCGCGTTTAGCACCGACCTCAGCGGGCTTACAACCGTTCCATATTATCTCGATCAGCAACCAAGAACTTAAAGAGAAAATTTCACCAGTTGCATTGAATCAACCGCAAATTACCCAGTCATCGCATCTTTTGGTATTTACGGCTTGGGATACGATTCCAGACGAGCGTATCGATGAACGCTATAACGCAATGAATCGTGAGCGTCATTTACCTTTAGATACGACCATGGATGTGGTGCAAAACTTAAAGAACCTGTTCTCGACGTTTACTGAAGAGCAGCAATACCACCATACTGCAAAACAAGCACATATTGGCTTTGGTATGGCAATTGCGGCAGCAGCTGAGTTAGGTGTAGATGCAACGCCAATGGAAGGTTTTGATAAAGATGGTCTGGATGAATTATTAGGTTTAAAAGAAAAAGGCTTAAAGTCTGTGGTGCTATTGGCACTAGGTCGCCGTAATCCAGAAAAAGATTGGTTAATTGGATTGAAGAAATTCCGTATTCCGCGTGAGGAGTTCGTCACTGATATCCAGTAAAGTATTTCATTAGAACAAGAAGACAAAATAATAACTATTCGAGTTGACCGTCTATCTCCAGAAAGGCGGTCTTTTTGCATTTCTGAACATTGAACAAATCAAGTGCACAATTTTGATTCATGCACATTTTTGAATCTTTCCGACGACTTTTTCCTAGCTCTCTTTTATATATCTCAAGAAAAGTTTTGGCACGTTTTCTGCATTTACCTAGTATTACCAATTCTTTTTTTTGTAATACCTAGAGGTGCTGCAGATGACGACAAATCAATACAAACAATCGAAGCATCCCATCCTTCAATTCTTCATTGAACTGATGAGTGTCCGTGCGGGTTTACACCTACAACAATCTCAAAAACCTAAGGAGCTCAAACGTGCCTAAACAGAAGCTGGCGCGGATCAGCATCACCTTACCTGAAAATACATTGCAGGCTATGGATCAAAAAATTGTAGATCAACATTATGAAAGCCGATCTCAAGCCATTGTTGACATGATTAACCACCATTTGATCAATGACCTTGTTAGCCGCAATGAAGTCATGGTCGGTACTTTAACCTTATTGTATGACGTCAGTTTAAAGCCATTAAGAACACAACTTATTGATTTACAGCAACAGTTTTTGACTCAGGTGATTAGTTCACTACATATCCAATTAGATGATGACAAAGTCATGCAGGTGATGTTGATGCAAGGGGTCAGCAGTGACCTAAAAGCCATAAGTGAGCAATTTAAAGCATTAAAAGGGGTAATTAAGGGGCATTTAGAGCTGATGGATGCAGTCATGCCACCTATTCCTCAAAATTCGGAACACGTATAAGGAGCACCGTCGTGCAGACATTATGGACTATACAAGATTGGCAACAGGCTTATACAAATCAAACTATTCAGTTGAATGACTTAAAGCGTTATGTTGCTGAACTCTGCAATGATGATCACGCTTGGATTTCAATAGCCAGTGCAGAGCAAATACAGGCGCAGATTGATGCATTGGTCCATCAGGATATCGCTGATCTTCCGTTATATGGCGTGCCATTTGCTGTCAAAGACAATATTGATGTTGCTGGATTTTATACCACTGCGGCGTGCCCAGACGCGGCTTATTTAGCAACGCAAGATGCAACCGTCGTGGCTAAGCTTAAATCTGCTGGTGCAATCGTGGTGGGCAAGACCAATCTAGATCAATTTGCCACGGGATTGGTTGGCGTACGTTCACCCTATGGGGCAGTAAAAAACAGTTTCAATCCGGATTATATCAGCGGTGGATCAAGCTCTGGCTCAGCGGTTGCAGTAGCAAATGGGTATGTACCATTCGCCCTCGGCACTGATACAGCAGGTTCTGGCAGAGTTCCCGCGGGTTTCAATAATATTGTCGGACTCAAACCAACCAAAGGCTGGTTTTCAGCCACAGGTTTAATCCCTGCATGTCGAAGTATTGATGTGATCTCAATTTTTGCAACTCAAGTAGAGGATGCTTGGACGGTAGCACAATTGATGCAAGGTTATGATGCGACCGATGCTTATTCAAGACAGCATCCGAGAACAGTCCCGACACAATTTTCGAAGGGCAAGATTGCAATCCCAGATCACTTAGAATTTTATGGTGATACTCAAAGTGAGCAAGCATTTCAAACAGCCATTGCTCGAATGAAATCGCTCGGATTTCAAGTTAAAGAGATTGATTTCACAGTATTTAATCAATTGGCTGCTGCATTGTATAACCGCTCATGGGTTGCGGAGCGTACGCATGCCGTCGAACACAAAGTTCGACGTGAGCAATGTCATCCGGTAATTAAGCAAATTATTGATCAAGCTGATCACTTCAATGCTGTAGATGTGATGCAAGATGAGTATCAGCGTGCAGAATGGGCTAGGCAGATCAATCTTCAATTAAAAAATTATGATGCGTTGATGGTGCCAACAGCTCCTACGATTTATCGCATTGCAGATGTTGAAGCAGATCCGATCCAAAAGAATTCGCATATGGGGGCTTATACCAATTTTGTTAATTTTGCTGATTTATCAGCATTGGCACTCCCAAATGTCATCCGTGATGATGGTTTGCCAAGTGGTATCACTTTAGTTGCTGGCGCTTGGATGGATCAAGCTTTGGCACACTTCGGTCAGCAATGGCAAGCGACTTCAGGATTAAATTTAGCAACGTCAAAGCAAGGCTATCAAATTCATAAATCAATAGGATCTGAGCACACCATTAAATTAGCAGTGGTGGGAGCACATCTTACAGGCATGCCGCTGAATTTTCAGTTAACGAGCAGACAAGCCACCTTGGTTAAAAAAACGCGTACTGCGCCGTATTACAAACTATTTGCTTTAAAAAATACTCAGCCACCTAAGCCGGGGCTACAACGAGATACATCAGGTCATTCTATTGAAGTGGAAGTGTGGGATGTACCAAGAGCATTGTTCGGTGACATTGTTGCTGAAGTCCCAGCACCACTTGGTATTGGCAATGTCCAACTCATTGATGGAACGTGGGTGAAAGGCTTTATATGTGAAAAACATGCTTTAGCAGATGCACTTGATATCAGTCACTTTGGTGGATGGCGTGATTATATTCAAGCCTCAAATTTTACCAATACTAAATTTAAGTGCACGAGCATTGGTGAGGTGGTGCAATGAAAACGATGGTATGGGGAGTCATTGGAACTGTACTGTTATTCGTGGGTTGTGATAAAACCGCAAAAATTCCAGAACCAAGTCAACATGCTCAAGCCGAAAAATCAATGCAACCGATTCGGATTGGTTACAGTGATTGGCCGGGATGGGTGGCATGGCAAGTTGCTATTGAGAAAGGGTGGTTTAAAGAAGCTGGATTAAACGTAGAGTTTAAATGGTTTGATTATTCAGCCTCTATGAATGCTTTCGCAGCAAACCAATTGGATGCGGTTTCTGTTTCTCATGGGGATAATTTGGTCATCGCCTCAGGTGGAACGCGTGGCATTATGATTTTAGCAACTGATTATTCATCAGGGAATGATGTCATTCTTGCAAAAGAGGGCATTCATAGTGTGGCAGATCTTAAGGGTAAAACGATTGCAGTCGAAAAAGGGCTGGTCGATCATAATTTATTGAACACCGCACTTTCAGATCAAAATATATCAGCCAATGAAATCAAATTGATTAATGCAGCAACCAACGAATTACCCCAAGTGTTTAGCAGCCCAGATGTGGATGCCATCGCTGTATGGCAACCTGTAGCAAATCAAGCTTTAAAAAGCGTAGCTGGGTCCAAAATTATCTATAGTTCTCAAGATAAACCAGGATTGATCTATGATACGTTGACGGTAAATATGACGCATTTATCTAGGCATCAAGCAGAGTGGAAAAAAGTGCTACAAGTATGGGATCGAACCGTCAAATATATTCAAGATCCTGTGACGAGAAACGATGCTTTGATGATTATGTCCAAACGTGTTGGTGTAGATCCTGAGCAATATGAACAATTTATTCAAGGCACACATTTGTTGGATCTTGAGGCAAATCAAAAGGTATTTAAACGCTCTTCAACTTTAGATTCTATTTATGGATCAACTTATCATGTCAATAAGTTTAATCTTGAAAATGGAGTTTATACGGTAAAACTAGATATTGATGGGCTGATTTATCCAAAATTGGTTGAATCATTTAAATAAAAAAAAGCCCAGTGCAGAGGGGCTTGCACTGGGCACAAAGTTGGACTGAATGATTGGTCGGTAGAGCAACAGAGTTGCCTACCTTGTATGTATTAACAATAGATAAAAATGGAAAAACTAGGAAACGGATTAAAATCATAAAATCAATCGTTTTATACAATGAATGCGTTAGCGTGTATGAAGTGTCTATAAATCAACAAAAAATCACATATTTTTCACGAATGAACGCTTAACATCAACGTTTGATGCGAATGAAAAAGGATCATGTGCGTTGTATACAACAGCTGATATTTCCAGAATTATTGAAATGGCGTGGGAAGATCGGACACCCTTCGAAGCCATTCTGCTGGAATACGGATTAAACGAAAGTGCAGTCATTCGATTGATGCGACAACAATTAAAAAAAAGTAGTTTTGAAATGTGGCGTAAACGTGTTGCGGGGCGAAATACCAAGCATCTTCACAAGCGCTCACCAGATATTTTAAGAGCTTACTGTACTCGACAATATAAACCGAAGTAGGCCTATTGGGAGATAAAGCTTTGCGTATTTTAAAACAACGAAAATGGTGGATTCTCATTCTGCTCATTTCGATGGGTGGGATATATTTCATTTTCCGTTGGTGGCAAGGTCCTGTAGTCGAAACTTACCTAATCGAAGAAAAACCACTGATTCAAACAGTGGTCGCTTCAGGTCGTGCTGAAAATGTAGCACGTAGTGAAATTGGAAGTGAAATTTCAGGTGTGGTGATTGAGCGACGCGTGCAAGAAGGTCAACGAATAGCAGCAGGAGATGTACTGTTAATTATTCAATCTGATGATTTAAAAGCACAAGTCCGTGAAGCAGAAGTTGCGCTAGAGGAATTGCGGAAAATTCGCTATCCACAAGCGCAGGTTGAATTGAAAACGGCAGAATTCCAATTACAACAAGCCAGTCGCGAAGCAAGACGTCGTCAGCAAACGGAACCGGGAGTGCTTTCTGTAGAGGAAAAAGAACAAGCCTTAGAAGCTGAACGCTTAGCGAGAAATCAATTATCTGCGGCAAAACTGAAGGCGCAAAGCCTTGCTCCAGGTCAAGTGGAAGAAAAAACCTTAAGTGAAAGATTAAATGCACTACGTGCCCAATTGGCAAAAAGTGAAATTCGGGCACAAGTATCGGGTACGATCTTGACGCGTGAAGTCGAAAAAGGGGATGCGATTCAACCTGGAAAGGTGCTCTTTACAGTCGCAGTTGATAGTCCAACGCAAATTAAAGTGGCGGTGGATGAGCAAAATTTACCTTATCTGAAATTGGGTCAAAAAGCGGAAGTGATTGCAGATGCTTATCCAGAGCAAGCATTTCCAGCTGAAGTTAACTTTATTGCACCTAATATTGATCCTCAACGTGGTACGGTTGAAGTCAAATTGGCGGTGAACTCTGTACCCAATTTTTTGAAGCAAGATATGACAGTCTCAGTGAATGTCGAAACAGCACGTCGAAATAAAACCAAAGTAATAGCCAATGACGCGCTTATTGACCCTTCAACCACGCAAGCTGAAGTTATGGTGGTAAGAGAGGGCAAGGTCCAACGTCAATCTGTAAAATTAGGGTTGCGTGGGACTGCCATGTCTGAAATCTTATCAGGGTTGGATCACAATGATCAGGTCGTTATAAAGCCTGATCAAGTAAAAGCGGATCAGCGTGTCAGAACTAAGCAGGTACAAGCACTTTGAAGATGAAGCGTTTATGGACCAATTGGCTCATCGCTGTTGGGTTTTTACGCGAGGGTCGCAGTCAAACACTGATGATTATTGGTGGTGTTGCTATTGGTGTTGCCGTTATTGTCTTTATTAGTGCATTAATTCAGGGGCTTCAGTCCAATTTGATTGAGCGTACGTTGGGTACTCAGGCACATATTAGTTTACATGCACCAGATGAGGTCAATCGCGTCGTTAAAGTGCCTGAGGGCGTAGCACACATCATCCATGAAGATCAAAGGGCTCAAAGACTCAAGTCGATCAATAACTGGCAAGAAGTTCTTGAAAATCTAGACAATATCAAGACGCTCAATGCCGTTTCTCCCATGGTTTCAGGACCTGCACTGGTAAAACGGGGGGAAGCGATTCAGTCAGTTGCGATTATGGGGATTGATTTACCACGTTATCAACGTATTGTACCTTTGCAAGAGTATCTTAAAACTGGTCAGCTTCGTTTAAAAGCAGATGATGTACTCATCGGAAGTGAGTTGGCCAAAGACCTTGGTGTGCGCGTAGGCAGTAAAATTCGCGTTGATAACGGTCAAGATATTAACGCCGTCATGAATGTAACGGGTATTTTTGAACTCGGGGTCAAAGAACTAGACTCACGCTATATGTATATCGATCTAAAGCGGGCACAGTCTTTATTGGGTTTGCCGGGTGGGGTTACCATTATTGATCTTCGTATTTCTGATATTTTCTCCGCAGATCAGGTCGCAACGCAAATTCATCGTCTCACTGGATTAAAAGCTGAAAGTTGGATTGAAAGTAATGCGCAATTGATGAATGCGATTTCAGCGCAAAGTCTTTCAACCAATATGATAATTATATTTGTTGGAATATCTGTTGCATTTGCGATCGCCAGCGTACTCTCCATTACAGTGGTACAGCGTACACGTGAGATCGGAATCTTGCGTGCTACAGGTGCGAGCCGAGAACAAATTTTGATGATCTTTCTCATTCAAGGTGCGATTTTCGGCTTACTTGGTTCTATTGTTGGAATCCTGACCAGTTATGCATTGGTTTGGTCATTTAATGAATTTGGCCCAGGGTTATTCTACATTCCAATTTCACCCTATTTGATTGGATCCGCTTTATTACTTGCAACATTGAGCGGTTTAATTGCAGCGGCGATTCCTGCCCGTCGTGCAGCGCGTTTAGATCCTGTGGAGGCAATCCGTCATGTCTAATCACGATGAAGTACTACGTTTAGAGGCTTTGAAAAAGTCTTATAACATTGGACAACCCAATGAAATAGAAGTGCTGCATGGGATTAATTTTGCGATACATCGTCAAGATTTTGCTGCGTTAATTGGACCTTCTGGTTCAGGTAAAAGTACGTTATTAAATATTTTAGGTTTACTGGATCAACCCACCAGTGGTGAAATTTATTTACTTGGTCAACCAACCAGTCAAATGGAAGATCAACAAAGAACGGAATTGCGTGGGAAGAGCATAGGATTTGTGTTTCAGTTTCATCATTTGATTCAAGCGTTCACCGTTATTGAAAATGTTTTGATGCCTCTAATGTTGGCGCATGGCAAACCCAATCAACAAGCTTTAGATCGAGCACATGATTTGTTAAAAGCGGTAGGATTGAGTCAATTTGCACAACGAAAAGCCAGTCAACTTTCTGGTGGGCAGCAACAACGTGTCGCAATCGCCAGAGCTTTAATCACTCAGCCTGCTTTGCTCCTCGCTGATGAACCTACAGGTAATTTGGACAGTCAAACAGCGAGCGAAGTCTTTGAGCTGTTTCGTGAAGTAAATGAGCAACAAAATTGTGCGGTATTGTTAGTGACCCATGATCCACGATTATCCGCTACATGTGATCGAACCATTCAATTGGTAGATGGACGAATTGAACGTGATGAAATGAAGTCGTGATTAATCCAAGGCTGCATTTAAAATGGTGTGGTCAAAAGGATTGATGTTGCATGCTTTATCCTGACCGTTAGTGTGATCAGGATGTAGCGCCTTATTTAGAATGACTGACCTTGGTCATTCTTGGAATTTTAGGTAAGTCGGCGAGTGCTGGATCAAGTTCATCTTCTTCAGCATGTACCAAAGCATCTACACGTTGTCTTAACGATTTAAATTTTTCAGTGAGCATCAATTCATGCTGACGTGGTCTTGGTAGATCAACCTCAATGATTTCCTTAATTTCGCCAGGATTGGCCTTCAATGCCACAATCCGATCGGCCAGTAAAATCGCCTCGTCCATATCGTGTGTCACAAAAATAATCGTGATATCAATATTGGCCCAAAGATCGATCAGATGCTTTTGCATTTTTTGACGCGTATGAGGATCTAAAGCCCCAAAGGGTTCATCCATCAAAAGAATTTTCGGCTGATTCACGAGCGCGCGAGCGATGGCAACGCGTTGTTTCATCCCTCCAGAAAGTTCATGAGGGTATTGCTGCTCAAATTTTTCAAGTCCGATAATGTTGATCCATTCACGGGCTTGCGCCTCAGCTGTAGCATTGCTGGCACCTCGCATGAGTGGACCAAACATGACATTTTCTTTTACCGTTTTCCATGGAAACAGTGTGTAGCCTTGGAAAACCATGCCACGCTCTGGACTCGGTCCTGTGATGGTTTCACCGTCTACCAGTAATTCACCACTGGTATATGGATCAAGACCTGCCACAATACGGCTAAAGGTAGACTTACCGCATCCTGAAGGACCAATAACACAGATAAATTCACGTTTATGAATTTTTAAATCTAAAGCATTTAAAATGGTGCGCTCAGTTTTTCCGTGGCTAAACTTTTGGGTGAGATTTTTCGCTTCTAAAATGACGGGACGAGCGTAAATTTTGTCAAAGTAAGCGCGGGCATCAAAATCTGAGGGTTGAATTAGTGAAGACATTAGCGAGCTCCCGTTTTCCATTTAAATAAGTGCTGTCCAAGTTTCATTAAAATCACGTCGCAAATCAGACCAATCAAACCGATAATCAAAATTGCGGCAAAAACATTGTCAAAGTTTTGATAGCGAGCTTGTTGAGTGATGAACCACGTGATACCGGATGTACTTCCTATGAGTTCTGCAACGATTAAATAGGTCCAAGCCCAACCTAAAAGTACACGAAGGTTTCGATAAATTTCTGGGAGTGCAGCAGGGATGACCACATATAATAAACTTTTGATTTTATTGGTTCCTAAGGTGAATCCAGCTTCAACAAGACTGCGGTCGACCAGACGGGTGGTATTGGCAATAATAAGAATTTGTTGGAATAAGGTCCCAATCACAATAATGGCAATTTTAGGTGCGTCATTAATGCCCAAAATCGCAACAGCAAGAGCGCCAAAGGCTGGTGCAGGCAGATAGCGAAAGAACTCTACAAAAGGTTCAGTTAATTGAGAAATTTTATGAGAAAAACCGCAAAGAATACCCAAAGGAATACCGATCAAAGAAGAAATAAAAAATGCGGTAAACACCAATTTAATGCTGTGCCATAAACTTTCATGAAACCATGGTGCATTTGCTTGAGCGGGTGACGTTGTAAATGTGGTCACTAAGGCTGTAGCGACTTCATCTGGTGCGGGTAGATAAATGGGATTGACCAAAATTCCCCGAGGTGGTGGCAGTCCTTGATCGACTGCCGATTGCGCTTCAGCATAATAAACTTCTCTACTGACACGGCTATCGACTTGTAAAAATGATGTGCTACCAGAATCTGTGATTTGAACTTGGGGATGCCAAATAAAAGGCAAATAACTTACTGCACACCAGATTAAAATTGGAATTAAAAACGATCCAAAACCAAGCAAAAATTTATGCTTTTGACTCAATTCTCGTGCAACATAGCTCATTGTTGCCACCTCAGTAATACAAAAAATAAAATTCGTATGATTAGGTAGCAAAATCGATGCCATTTTCGAAGCGTGCTTTAAAAGCGCTAAATTTTTAAGTTTTCATTCATTTTTCTTATGTACATTATTTCAATATCAAGGTTTCGATCATCAAAATATGATGGAGAATTACAACTCTTCACTTGATTGTGATCACTATCACGTTTTAAATGCAGATAGAAAAGATGAGAGCCTGCTTAAATGAGATCGGCTAAATTTGTGACATTCTTAGCATGTATGTTCATGTTCCAAAGCCTTTGGAATGTGGCGGCGGCTTTTTGTGTTCATGAAAGCGACTCAACATCGACACAAAGTTTTCACTTTGGTCATCATCAACCTGTACTTTGCCAAGCCGATCTTTCAAATCAAAGTCCGAAGTCCCAAATTGAAAAATATTTAGTGCTTAGCGATGATCAAAGCGTGACGCTAGAAGAAAAAGCGCAAATCGATGTTTTGGATCATCAAGATCATCTGCCGTCGATGTCTCAGTTTATTCTTGCTGTAAACGAGAATTTGCCTTCATCACAACACATCGAAAAGATTTACCAAAATCACTTTCTTTGGATTAATGCCTATCAATCGCCTCATTTAGGTAAAATCCCTCCGCCTCCTGAATTAACCCCGCTATTGGTGGGGTAGCCTAAAAATTTCCCACCACTTATTTTTAAATTAGTGGGAAATTCACATGTCTTTTAAATTAAAACATTCCATTCGATTATGGCTGGTTTTAGGTTCGCTTAGTTTGGGTGCAAATGCTCAAGCAATGACAGTCAATTCGCTTGAACAAGCACTCGTTCAAGTGTCTCGATATCAACAATCAGAACAGATTTGGCAGCAACGACAACAAATGTCAGAACTTGCAGTCAAGCAAAGTGGACTTTGGCAAAACCCGACCATCACTCTGTCTCGAGATGGCTTTGGCTCGAATCAAGATCAAGAGTTAAGTCTAGGTATTAGTCAGCCGATCGACATTTTTGGTCAAAGACGGATTCAAAAAAATATAGCGCGTTTGGCGGGTCAACAAAATGAATTGCAAGAAAAGTTGTGGGAAGCACAAAGCCAATTAATCGTGAAGTATGCTTGGTCACAGTTTTTAATTTCGCAATCTGAAGCACAAATTCAAAAGTCTCAACTGCAAGTCAGTCGTGAAACTTTAGACAGCGCTAAAAAACGATATCAGGCAGGAAGCATAGCCTTGGTTGAGTATGAACGAGCGCAGATTGAAGCGGCAGAAAATGAACGCAATTATCAGCAAGCCATTTTAAATAAAGAAATTGCAAAACGTAATCTTTCTAATCTCTGGGGAGAAACTGAAGCAGAGGTGAAGGTTGATTCAAATCGGATTTATTGGCCTGACCAAGTTGAACAGAATGTTCAAAATTATATTTCTGCAGGTTATTTAGAAAAGCTTTATGCACTCAATGTTGTACAGGCTAATCAACGAATTGAGCAACTTAAAGTAAAAGCAAAACCAAATCCAAATTTGAATGTAGGGATGACGCGAACAAAAGCGCCCAATGAGACAAACGATACTAGTTTATCTGTGGGTGTAGATATTCCGTTCAATATTTTTAATCGTCAGCAATACCAAATTCCGCTTGCCCAACGTCAGCAATCTCTACTTGAGCGTCAACAACAAAGAGAACTCAAACAACAAATTTTAGAGATTGCAAACTCATTTCATCAGGTGCGAGGCTTAAAACTACAGTATGACGCTGTACTGAGACAGAAAGGCTTGTCTGAAAAAGTACAGACGCGCTCTTTGCTCGGTTTTAAAAATGGAAAACTTTCAATCACTGAGGTGCAACAAGCAACGACACAATTACAAAATATTCGGCTCAGTCAAATTCAGCTCTTAAGAGAGGCATGGCAAACCGCACTTGCTGCTGAGGCATTAAGTATTGGTACCAGTTATGAACAAATTAGTCGTTCGGATGCCTATACCCAATTACTCAAAGAGGCTGTGTCACAGTCAGAAAATTTCATCAATATAGGGGCAGAATAAAATGAGATCTATACAACAAGGAAAAATAAACCAAGCATTCTTCATCGCCCTGATTATTGGGGTGACGGTAGTTATCGGGATTTGGATTGTTTTCAAAGATAATAACAAAACAGCAATTGTCGAGAGTGAAGAGCAAGCTGAAACGTCGAATGGCGCAGAAGCTGATCATGCAGAAGAAGGTGAGATTGAACTCACATCTAAACAGCTAGTCGAACATAGTATAAAAATAGAATCAGCTCAATTAGGTGCAATTCCGCGATACACAAACTTGCCTGCAAAATTGATGGTAAATACAGATCAACAAGCGCATACTTCCCCTAATTTTGCTGGTCATGTTGAACAAGTGAATGTAGCACTGGGACAAGAAGTAACTAAAGGTCAAGTACTTGCAGTATTAAGTGTCCCAGAGCTCATTGACCAACAAGCGAATTTGAGAATGGCGCAATCCAATTTAGATTTGGCACGCCAAGATTTGCAACGTGAACAACGGATGTGGTCGCAGGGGATCTCCGCAAAACAGGATTTGCAACGTGCTGAAAATGCATATCGTCAAGCACAAATCACAGTGCAAAGTGCCAATGCACGTTTACAAGCTTTGGGAGCTTCAGCAGGTTCGAATGGGCGTTTTACCATTCGTTCGCCTATCTCGGGCGTGATCAGCCAAAAAGACATCGTGGTAGGTGAAAATGTGCAACTTGCAGATCAGATTTTCATCATCGAACAATTAAAAGATTTATGGCTCGAATTTGTGTTACCTGCAGATGCGAGTAATCAAATTCGTGCACAACAAAATATTCAATTCAAATCTTTACAATCAGGTCAGACGTATACAGCAGTTGTGCAATCGTTAACGTCGCAAGCAGATGCGCAGACTGGTCGCTTGATTGTTCGCGCTAAAGTTCAAGGAAAGGCAAGTGAGTTAAGACCAAATTTGATGGTAAATGTTGAACTTCAAAGTCCCGATGCATCCAATGTATTACGCGTTGCAAAAAATGCAGTGCAACAAATCGAAGGTAAATCAGCAATATTTATTGTTACAGAACAAAAAAATGGAAAACTCCACTTTAAAGCACAACCCATTGAAGTAGGTGAAATGTCTTCAGATGGTCAATGGGCAGAAATTAAGTCTGGTCTTCAAGCGGGGCAAAAATATGTCAATCAAGGCAGCTTCTTACTGAAATCGGAGTTAGAAAAAGGAGAAGCTGACCATGGGCACTAATCATGACATGCCGAAGGCTGAAGGGCTATTTGAGCGAATTATTCAGTTTTCAATTCAACATGCGATTTGGATCATGCTGTTTGCCTGTGCTTGGATTGCTGTTGGAGTTTATAGTTATCAAAAATTGCCAATTGATGCAGTTCCAGACATTACCAATACACAGGTTCAAATTAATACCCAAGCCAATGGATTTACTGCGCTCGAAGTTGAGCAACGCATTACGTATCCAATTGAAAATGCCATGGCGGGGATACCAGATCTTGAATTAACCCGTTCGATCTCTAGGTATGGTTTATCTCAGGTCACCATTGTCTTCAAAGATAGCACTGATATTTACTGGGCACGTCAACAAATTAATCAGCGTGTGCAAGAGGTTCAATCCGAATTACCTGATGATATCGCACCTACCATGTCTCCAGTATCTACGGGGCTGGGTGAAATTTATCAATGGGTACTAAAAGCTGAGCCAAAGGCTAAAAAACCTGATGGTTCTTCATACACAGCAATGGATTTACGCGAAATTCAAGATTGGATTGTGCGTCCACAATTGCAACGGGTAAAAGGCGTTGCAGAGGTGAATACTATTGGAGGATTCAATAAAACATATGTTGTTTCGCCAGACTTGAATCGTATGCAACAACTACAAGTCAGTTTGACGCAACTTCAACAAGTTCTTACTGAGAACAATGAAAATCGTGGAGCAGGATTTATTGAAGATGGAGGTCAACAACTGACAGTACGAGTTCCTGGAACACTGAATACGATACAGGATATTGAAAATACAACGGTGGTTACCTTAAATGGAAATCCTGTCCGTGTTTCAGATATTGCTTCAGTGTCGATTGGACATGATCTTAGAACAGGTGGAGCTACCTATAATGGAGAAGAAACCGTACTCGGCATCGCCATGATGATGATGGGTGAAAACAGCCGTAGCGTTGCACAAGCGGTTGATCAAAAAATTCAGGAAATCCAAACCACACTGCCCCAAGGCGTAAAAATAGAAACTGTTTACGATCGTACCACCTTAGTCGAGAAAGCCATTAAGACAGTTCAAAAGAACTTAGTCGAAGGTGCAATTTTGGTGATTGTGATTTTATTCATTTTCTTGGGAAATATTCGAGCAGCTTTAATTACAGCATGCGTGATTCCACTTTCGATGTTATTTACATTATCAGGTATGGCACAGCAGAAAATTAGTGCCAACCTTATGAGTTTAGGTGCGCTAGATTTCGGAATTATTGTAGATGGCGCGGTGGTAATTGTCGAAAACTGTATTCGCCGATTAGCTCATGCCCAAGAACAGTTTAAACGACCTTTAACCCGTTCAGAGCGCTTCAAAGAAGTATTCCTTGCTGCTCGTCAAGCACGCCGTCCTTTAATTTTTGGTCAAACGATTATTTTAGTGGTGTACTTGCCCATTTTTGCGTTGAGTGGTGTTGAAGCAAAAATGTTTCACCCTATGGCACTCACCGTAGTATTAGCACTTATTGCTGCGATCATTTTATCCATCACTTTTGTTCCTGCAGCGGTAGCCTTATTTGTAACAGGTGAAGTGAAGGAGAAAGAAGGGCGTTGGATGGTATGGATGAAGGAAAAATATCTAAAAGCATTAGATATGACTTATTTATATCGAACGGTCATGTTAACGCTCGCAGTCAGTATTTTAGTTTTAACAGGGTTGTTGGCGACACGTTTAGGAAGTGAATTCGCACCGCAATTAAGCGAAGGTGATTTTGCAATTCAACAAATGCGTTCACCCAGTACCAGCTTAGAAGAATCGTTAAGAATGCAGGAAATGACTGAGAAACTTTTGCTTCAAAATTTTCCAGAAATTAAAAATGTTTTCGCACGAACTGGTACTGCTGAAGTGGCGACAGATGTGATGCCACCCAATATCTCAGATGGATTCATTATGTTGAAACCTCGTCAAGAGTGGCCGAATCCCAAAGAAAGCTTAGATGATTTAAGGTCACGTATTGAAGCTTTTTTGGAGACTTTGCCTGGCAACAATAGTGAATTTTCTCAACCCATTGAATTGCGTTTTAATGAGCTCATTTCTGGAGTCCGCAGTGACATAGGTATAAAAATTTTTGGCGATGATATGCAGGTGTTAAACGATGAGGCTGCCAAAATTGCCAGGATTGTGCAAAAAATCAGTGGCAGTACCGCAGTCAAAGTAGAACAGACTTCAGGTTTACCTTTGTTAAATATAGATGTAAATCGTTCTTTAGCAGCGCAATATGGTCTTTCGGTTCGTGAAATACAAAATTTAGTCGCTTCAAGTATCGGTGGTCAACAAGTCGGTGAAATTCTACAAGGCGACCGCCGTTTTGATTTTGTTATTCGACTTACTGATCAAGATCGGACAGTCATGGGGATTGCACAATTACCCATACAACTCCCCAATGGTGGGACAGTAAGACTGGCAGATGTGGCTACAGTGTCAAATATTGATGGTATGAATCAGGTGAGTCGTGAAAATGGCAAGCGTAAGATTATTGTGACGGCAAATGTTGAAGGGCGAGATCTGGGTTCATTTGTCCAAGAGTTGCAATCTAGCCTCACGACATATGCATTACCGAGCGGCTATTGGATTGAGTATGGTGGACAGTTTGAGAATTTGGCATCTGCCAAAGCTAGAATGACTATCGTGATTCCATTGGCTTTGATTACGATTTTTATCCTGCTGATGGCTGTATTCAAAAATATCAGAGAAAGTTTATTGGTGTTCACGGGCGTACCCTTTGCTCTCACGGGTGGAGTCTTATTTTTATGGTTACGTGATATTCCTATCTCAATGTCTGCCGGTATTGGTTTTATCGCTTTATCAGGTGTCGCTGTTCTGAATGGACTGGTTATGTTGACCTTTATTAAGGAGCTAAGAAGTGAATACAGTTTAAAAGATGCCATTTGGCAAGGTGCAGTGTTGCGATTACGTCCTGTGCTGATGACGGCTTTTGTGGCGTCTTTAGGATTTGTTCCAATGGCCCTCGCTACGGGTACGGGTGCTGAAGTACAGCGACCGCTTGCGACAGTGGTTATCGGTGGAATAATTTCGTCTACAATACTGACGCTACTACTTTTACCTGTATTGTATAGGTGGATGAATCAAGCAAAAGCAGAACAATAAATTAAACAATAGCATTATGTATATGAATCAGATCCTCACTTTATTTTAAGTGAGGTTTCTGATGAGGAGTATAAAATGGGTAGTTCGCATAATCATGATCACAGTCATGTGGAAGTCAGTAAAGGCAACGCAAAGAAACTGACTTTTGCACTCGCTTTAACCACGACCTTTCTAATTGTTGAGGTCGTTGCAGCATTCCTTACCCAAAGTTTAGCTTTATTGTCTGATGCTGCACATATGTTTACTGATGCTGCCGCTTTAGCCATCGCGTTGGTTGCAATTAAGATTGGTCAAAAACCTGCAGACAACAAGAGAACTTTTGGATATCAACGGTTTGAAATTTTGGCAGCTCTATTTAATGCGGTGATGTTATTTATCGTTGCAATTTATATTTTGGTAGAAGCGATTCATCGATTAAGTAATCCGCCTGAAATTCAAAGTGTTGGAATGATGATTGTTGCCGTCATTGGCTTAATCATTAATTTAATTTCGATGAAGATTCTTTTCTCAAGTAGTCAGGACAGCCTCAATATCAAAGGGGCATATCTAGAAGTATTAAGTGATGCACTTGGTTCTGTGGGTGTGATCATCGGCGCTGTGATTATTTATTTTACAGGTTGGGTACTCGTTGACACGATTATTGCAGTCCTCATTGGGTTTTGGGTTTTACCCCGTGCTTGGATTCTCGCCAAGCAAAGTGTCAACATCCTGCTCGAAGGTGTGCCTGATGAAATTGATATTGAAAAGCTCCGTGCAGATTTATTATCGCTTGAAGGAGTCACGGATATTCACCAACTCAAAGTTTGGGCGATCACATCCAAAAAAGTCATGCTCACAGTTCATTTGGTTGCACCGAATGTCGATCCTAAACGTTTACATCAACAAGCTTTTGAAATGTTAAGTCATGATCATCATATTACTGAAATGACCTTGCAGATAGAAGATGATGCATATCACCATGAACTAGAACATCAGCATTAAAAAAGCCCCCGAAAGGGGCTTTTTTTAGATTTAGAGAATTTAAATGGATCTACACAGATTCAAGTGTTGCGTTTTTGGTTGTGGTGTGCAGCCCATTCGTTGATGACTTACGGTATTGAGCACCACGATGATCATCGGGAAGTAATGGTCCATGACCAAACAACTTTTCTCTCAGTGTCCCCTTGGTATATTCTGTAGGATAAACACCGCGACGTTGTAACTCAGGAATGACGTATTCGACCACGTCTTCAAAAGATTGATGTGCCAAAATATAAGCCAAATTGAATCCATCAATGCCAGTTTCATCCACCCATTCTTGAAGACGATCGGCAACTGTGCTTGGTGAGCCGACAATCACGGGTCCATTTCCACCTACACTGGTCCATTTTGCAATTTCTTCAATGGTCCAAACTTTGTCTGGATCTGCTTCTACGTAAGATTGCAACATAGATTGAATAGCATTGGTATGAATATATTCAATCTGGTCTGTAGCTTTGAATTGTGAAAAATCTACACCAGACCACCCTGAAGCGAGTGTTAATCCACCATCATAACTTCCGTAAGATTGATACTCTGCAAATTTAGCCTGCGCTTTCTCATCAGTTTCATCGACCACAATCGCAAGCATCGTATAAATTAAAACAGCGTTTGGATCTTTACCTTCTTGAACAAGATTATGGCGAATTCCTTGTGCTAACTTTTTTACAGCAACTTTCGTTGGTGCAGATATAAATACGCATTCTGCATTTTGACTTGCAAATTTCTGTCCACGCTTTGATGCACCTGCTTGGTATAATACAGGTGTGCGTTGCGGAGAAGGTTCACAGATATGAATACCTGGCACGCTAAAATATTTACCTTCATGTTGGATTGGATGAACTTTGGTGTGATCCGCAAAAATACCAGCGGCTTTGTCGCGTCGTACCGCATCATTTTCCCAAGAACCTTCCCAAAGTTTATATAAAACTTCCAAATACTCGTCTGCAATATCATAACGATTGTCGTGACTCACTTGGGTTTTTAAACCTAAGTTTTTGGATCCGCTTTCTAGATATGAAGTCACAATATTCCAACCCGCGCGACCTTTGGTGAGATGATCCAACGTGCTCATACGTCGTGCGAAGGGATAAGGATGTTCGAATGAAATAGAGGTGGTTACACCAAAGCCTAAATGTTGGGTGACTGCTGCCATTGCTGGAACAATCTGAATTGGATCATTCACAGGAACTTGAACAGCACCATTTAAAGCATGTTGAGCCGATTGATGATACACATCATAAATACCCAAAACATCTGCAAGAAAAATACCGTCAAAAATACCTTTTTCTAATATTTTTGCTAAATCAGTCCAATATTCCAAATCTTTATATTCCGTAGAGCGATCGAGCGGATGACGCCATAAGCCTGGAGACTGATGTGCAATGCAATTCATTTCAAAAGCATTAAATCGTATATGTTTAGTCATAATTAAAATATAAAATAATTAAATGGTTATATTTTTATTATATGAAATATCATACTTATTATTTAATGAGAAAAACTGCAATATACATAATAAAAAAATAAATGATTTATTTTGTTTGAAATTAGATTAGTAAATAAAATAATCGTATAAAAAATTAAAATAATTAGTGCTAATTTTATTTTATTCAATTTTTTGAAGAGAATAAAATGACTGCACAAATAGATATAAAATTGCATGAAGCTGAAATTTCAAAAGAATTCTACCAAATTCATCAGCCAGCGCATGTGATTAAGACAGATGAAGAAGCGATTCAAATCGCACAACAGCTCGCTGAAGATTTTGCAAAGGAGGCCTCCATTCGTGATCACGAACGCCGTTTACCTTTGAGTGAAATTAATAAGTACTCTCAATCAGGGCTTTGGGCAATTAACATTCCAAAGCAATATGGCGGTGCAGGAGCGAGCTACAAGACTCTCGCTGAAGTTGTTAAAACCATTTCTAGCGCTGATCCATCACTAGGTCAAATCGCACAAAATCATTGGGTGTTTCTAGAGCATATCCGTTTAGATGCCACCGAAGAACAAAAACAATTCTTTTTTAAAGCCGTACTGGGTGGAGAGCGTTTGGGGAATGCTTTCTCAGAAAAAGGGTCTAAGACGGTTGCCGATCTCACCACAAAAATCGAATTTGATGCTTCTGGCAATGGGATTGTGAATGGTCAAAAATTCTTTGCGACTGGAGCTTTACTGGCACACCGCATTCCGGTTGTTGCGATTGATGCTGAAGGAAAACCATTTGCTGCAATCGTGCCACAAGGGACAGAAGGTGTAAAAATTATCAATGATTGGAGTGGGTTTGGTCAGCGTACAACGGTCAGTGGATCAGTCGAATTAAACAACGTTAAAGTAGATGCAAAATTTATCGTTCCAATTTATCAAGCTTTTGTAAGACCGACTGCAGCTGGAGCAATTTCTCAATTTATTCAAGCTGCTGTAGATGCTGGGATTGCGCGTGGTGCGATTCAAGAAACGATTCATTACGTTCGTAACTTTGCACGTCCATGGATTGATTCAGGTTTAGATAAAGCAAGTTCAGATCCATATACCATTGCCAATATTGGTGAATTGAAAATTAAGCTGCGTGCTGCTGAAGCGGTTCTGGATTTGGCAGGATTAGCGATTGATTTAGCACTTGAACAACCGACCGAAGATCACATTAATGAAGCAACATTGCTCGTGGCTGAAGCAAAAGTCTTGACGACTGATATTGCGATTTTAGCAGCGAATAAATTATTTGAGCTTTCTGGTACGCGTTCGACCTTATCAGAATTAAATTTAGATCGTTATTGGCGCAATGCCAGAACACACACTTTGCATGATCCCGTGCGTTGGAAATACAACATTGTAGGAAATTATTTTCTAAATGATGTCCCACCACCACGTCATCCATGGAGCTAATGAGAAATTTATTATGACTATATTAAATCAGAATGAAGAACTTTCACTTGGTGCCAACTATGAAGAGGTTGCAGCAAAGTTTCGACCGATTTTTAAGCGGATTGCAGAAGGGGTCGTTCAACGAGAAACCGATCGTGTTTTGCCTCATGAACAAATTAAATGGTTAAACGATGCCGGTTTTGGTGCATTACGTGTACCAAAAAAATATTGCGGTGCAGGTTTTACCCAACAGCAACTTTTCCAAATCTTAATCGAGTTGGCGACAGCGGATTCAAATATTGTGCAAGCTTTACGTGGACATTTTGCATTTGTCGAAGACCGTTTAGTGGCCCATAAAGATCAATCACAAGCGTTTTGGTTTAAGCGATTTGTAAATGGTGAAATCGCAGGAAACGCTTGGACAGAAGTCGGTAATGTTGAGATAGGCGACGTCATTACCCGAGTGAAACAAAATCAACAAGGCGAATATGAAGTTTCAGGAGAAAAGTTCTATTCTACAGGTACTATTTTTGCCGATTGGATTGATCTTTTTGCCTATGATGAGACCACTGATCAGCATGTGATTGCAGCGGTCTCAACTAAAGCTAATGGAATTAAAGTACATGATGATTGGGATGGATTTGGTCAAAAAACCACTGGAAGCGGGACGCTAAAAATCAACCAAGTGTCGATTGAACGAGATCATATTTACCCGTTTGATCAGCGTTTTAAATATCAAACAGCTTTTTATCAAGTTGTACATCTAGCAACACTGACCGGCATCGCATTTTCTGCGGTGGAGACCTTTAGTGAGGAAGTGCGTAAGCGTACTCGAATCTTTAGCCACGGGAATGCTGATCTGGTCCGTGATGATGCTCAGATTCTACAAGTGATTGGTAAGGCATCTTCCCAAGCATTTGCCAGTCAAGCCATTACTTTAAAAACAGCTGCAGCACTGGATGATGCATATTTAAGTCACTTTAATGCTTCATCTGAAAAAGATCATGAGATTAACCAAATTGCGGAACTAGAATCTGCTCAAGGGCAGGTAGTCATTTCAGATCTTGTACTTGATTTAACAACTAAACTATTCAATAGTTTGGGTGCTTCAGCCAGCGCTTCATCGAAGCAGTTAGATCGTTTCTGGCGTAATGCACGAGTCGTATCCTCACATAATCCGATTATTTATAAGGAGAAAGTGGTGGGTGCTTTTGTCGTGAATCAAACTGAATTGCCATTTGTATGGCAAATTGGTAATAGTCCTTTGGCGAAACACTTGAAAGCTCAAGTGGCTTAATTGATGTAATTTCGATGATGCTGCTAAGAAGGTCCTGTTAAGGACCTTTTTACTAGGTTCGTAAATAAGAGCTCTAATAGCCTAAGCGATTTAGATAGATCACTTTAAAAAACACTAAAAAAAGACACTAAAGAATAGTGTCTTAACGATTTAAAGCGAGCTCAAGAAGCCTTATCTGTTTGCAGAAGCCCTGATTCATCAACTTTTCCGATACGCCATTGATAAGGGGGTAATGTGCCATTTACGCTAAAATCTCCGACAATCCGATCTTTATAAATTCTTGGGTTGTGTGATGCGAGCGTACGAATATTTCGCCAGAAACGATCTAAAGCTAAGTTTTTATCAGTGGCTGATGCTCCTAGAGCATCAAAAATGATGGTCGAAGCATTTAATGCAAGTGTGGTGATAATGGTTTGAGATTGAGCAACCTCTAATTCAGCTATGGCATTTTGATCTGCTTCGAGTTGTTCATTATCATTCAACCCAGCTTCAAAAGCACGTTGTATAGCCTGTGCATTTTTTCCAATAATTGCTGCAGTGGTGTACGCTACACCACGAATTTGACCCACCACTTGTAGGATTTGAGCATCATTACGGACGAAGGAAGCATTGGCATGCGTATAATTTCTTTCACGTTTATAAACCTCAGCTGATACTTCATAGCTTGCTGCTCTTGTAAGCCCTGAAATAATTGCCAATTGAATCAGTTGATAGAATGCTGCTGAATATTTAAAGCGCTGTTGGTCTCCGATGACATCTTGTTGATTCACAACAACATCAGTGAACTTAGTAGTACCACTTGCTGTAAGAATTTGACCAAAACCATTCCAGTCATCCACAATCTCAACACCTTCAGCATGTCGAGGGATTAGAATACTGGCTGATTCTCCATACAAATCAGTAATACCCACATCAATCCAGTCTGCATACAAGCTTCCTGTGGTATAAAATTTTTGTCCATTCAATATCGTGCGTCCCTCAGCATCTTTGGAAAGTCTCGTTTTAAATTCATGAATGGACTCATTTCCACCTTCAGACCATGCGCTTCCAATAATTTGACCTTGAGCCACTCTAGGAAGCCATATAGATTTAAACTGTGGGTCGCGGCTGAGCAGTAAATCTTCCACAAAGCCAAAATGTACGCGAAGTGCCTGCGGTAAATTTGCATCAGCTTCGGCAAGTTCGATTAATAGATTAAATAATTCTGGAATAGTTGCATCAAATCCCCCTTGCGAACTGGGTAAGCGAAGTCTCGTAAAACCGATGTCTTTTAACCATTGAATCTGTTCAAAAGCTAAAATTCGCTTTTCTTCGCGTTCTGATCGCGAAGCTTTGATTTTTTCAAATGTAGGTCTGAATAACGAGGCGAGGCTTTCATAACGTGAAGATGGTCCTTGTCCCCATACAGCATTAATTTGTGTGGTCAGTGCGCTAGGGCGGTGTTGCAATGCAGTTTGAGGTTTTAAATTAATAATACTCATAATAATCAGTCTTTATTCTAAAATAAAATAAAATAATAGCGCTTATAAAATGTGTGGAAATCGATTTATTGTGATATGTAAATATAATATATTGGATTAATAAAAAATTAGATATTATCTTAAATAAAGAAAATGATATTCAATAAAATGAATTGAGATATAATCATATTGTGACTAGAAAAAGGATTTAAATTAAATGGGTAAAGATTTTAAATCAAATACTTATATTTGTGATGATCATGCCATAGATACGATTTATTGGTTGATGCACCACCAAGATAGTTATGATCGCTTTGAGTTTGATGCATTTAGTCAAAAAATAACGGTACACCATGCCAATGGAACAGATGAAATTAAGCCAGGACAGTATCTTAATGCCAGTTATGGCATATTGATCACATCATAAAAAAACCGAAGCAAAGCTTCGGTTTTTAATTGAGTGAAGCTTTGAAATTAACTTGCCATTGCATCTATAGTCAGCTCTGATACAGTCGGCTTCGCTTTTTCTGCTTTTAGACCTAACTTATCGAATAACTGCTTATCTTTGCCTTCACCAGCATTAGGTGTCGTTAAAAGCTTTTCACCTGAGAACAAAGAGTTAGCACCTGCCATAAACGCTAAAGCTTGATCAGAATCAGAAAGAGATTCACGACCCGCTGAAAGTCTTATATAACTTTTTGGCATGATAATACGCGCTACGGCAATAGTGCGAATCCATTCAGTCACATCGAGTTTTTCAACATCTGCTAAGGGTGTGCCTTCGATCGGCACAAGCATGTTGATTGGTACCGATTCTGGATGAATAGCTAAGGTCGCAAGTTCATGTAATAGACCAATACGATCTTGAGTATCTTCACCTAAGCCAACAATTCCACCGCTACACACTTTCATGCCTGCTTGGCGTACAAAGTCTAAAGTATTTAAACGATCATCATAAGTGCGTGTGGTAATCACATTTGGATAGTACTCACGAGAGGTATCTAAATTGTGATTGTAATAATCTAAACCTGCTTCTTTTAAACGTTCCGCTTGTGATTGATTGAGCATCCCTAAGGTCATACAAGTTTCAAGTCCTAGGGCCTTTACCTCACGTACCATTTCAAGTACATAAGGCATATCGCGTTCATGAGGATTTCGCCATGCAGCACCCATACAAAAACGAGATGATCCAGAAGCGAGAGCTTCTTTGGCTTCATTAATTACTTTTTCAACAGCAATTCTTTTTTCGGCCTCAAGTTTGGAATCATAACGTGCAGATTGAGAACAGTATTTACAATCTTCAGGACATTTACCCGTTTTGATTGATAGTAATGTGCTGACCTGAATGGTATTTGCATCAAAGTATTGACGATGCACGCGTTGTGCTTCGAAAACTAAGTCCATGAAGGGTTGTTCATAGAGTTTTTGTATTTCTTCACGCGTCCAATCATTGCGTACTTGCATAATTTATCCATCAATTAAAAAGCTACTTATTTGATCATACTGTAATTTTAATAATGCAAAATCGTAAAATATGACAATAATGACTCAAAAAAATTATCAAATTTGCCAACTCAATAGAAATTAATCATTGTGGATTTAGTTACAAACTTGACTATTTTTATGCGTTTTTCGCCGCAAAATTATTTTTTGGGAACTTGATGTTGAGAACTTGTTGCTAACGTGTGCTTAAAATTTCAGATCATGCTCAAAATGGTGATTTTGTCTTGTCAAGTCATCTTGGAAAAGTAGTGTTAATTGTTTCTTTTTGAGTGTTGTTCTTGTACTGCCCAGTCAATATGGATTTGCACAATCTCACTAGACTGATTTCTTTTTAGTATCAATTGCTCAATATTGTTTGGATGATACGGTGCATTCCCGATTCCAATCGCAATATTCCGCATAAAGCTTTCATAGCCTGTTCTACGCAGTGGACTGCCTTCTGTGTTGGCTAAGAATGTTGCTTCGTCCCATTGCCATAATTCTATTAAAGAAAGACGATCCAGCCCATGACGGGGATGGAAATCAGCAACTGTTGTGGTTTGTGCGAAACTATTCCAAGGACAAATCAGCTGGCAATCATCACATCCAAATACGCGATTACCTATGCCACGGCGTAGTTCTTCAGGAATCACCCCTTGGTATTCAATCGTCAGATAGGCAATACATTTTCGGGCATCTAATTGATATGGCGCTACAATCGCCTGCGTTGGACAAATATCAATACATGCTGTACATGATCCGCAATGTGCACTGGCAGGCTCGTCAAAGGGTAATTCAAGAGAACTAAACAGTTCACCGAGTACAAAAAACGAACCCGATTTTTTGTGGATGAGCAGGGTATGTTTACCTGTCCAACCCATACCTGCAGATTCAGCGAGTGATTTTTCAAAAATAGGGGCTGAATCGGCGAAAGGTCTTGATTCAAACGGACCGACTTTTTCACGAATAAGGTTTGAAAGTGTTTTTAATTTACCGCGCATGGTTTTATGGTAATCCCGTCCGCGTGCATATCGCGCAATAACAGCAGAATTAGGGAAATCAGGTACTGTTCGAGGTTGAGGTCGTTCAACCAAATAATTCATTCTGACGCAGATAATACTTTTTGTATGGGGAACCAACAGTGTTGGATTAGCACGTTTTTCCAAATTTTCTTCGAGGAACTTCATGTCACCATGAAATCCTTGATCTAAATATGCTTTTAATCGAGGTAATTCATCTTGAGCATCAGGTCGGGCAATGACACAATCAGCGAAGCCCAGTTCCAATGCTTGAGATTTAATCCAAGCTTTAAGCGCATGAGGATCAAATTGCTGTGTTGGAATACGAGCTGGTATAGATGAGAGAGATTGAGTCATAAATAAAAAAGGAACGATAATGCATCAACAAGTTTATCACAGCAGTGAGATACAAGCTTGGGAACAGCGCTGGTTTGACGATCAAAATAGTGCTTTTGGTCTTATGCAGCAAGTTGCTTGGATGATGGCACAAGAAATCATCACAATTCTTCAAGGTATTGAAAAAAAGAAAATCCGTATCGCAGTATGCTGTGGTAAAGGAAATAATGCTGGGGATGGTTATCTTATTGCGTACTATTTAGCACAGCACTCTTTATCACAACATTGTTCATTTAACCAAAATCTAGAAATCGATATTTTTTCTTTTTCAAAAGTCGATCATCACTCGGCTGACTCCTTACAGAGTGCTTATAAAATGAGTCAATCCGTACCATTTAAGCAGTTCACCGATCTGAACCTGTGTCAGGGTTATGATGTCTATATTGATGCATTATTTGGAATTGGAATTAATCGTACTTTAAGTGAAGACTGGCAGAGAATTATCCATCATATTAATGAGCAAGATGGCGTTAAAATTGCGATTGATATGCCGAGTGGTTTAGATGCAAATACAGGTCAACCATTACCAATGGCTATTCATGCTCAGCATACGCTTACCGCACTCGCATATAAGGTAGGGCAATTTGTAGGGCGTGCACAGGATTTTATGGGTCATCTAAAACTCATTCCCATTTTACCATTTGATTCTGATTTAAAACCTGTGGCCCGATTAAGCCCAGTCAAAACAATTTTGCCGCGACGACACTCTACAGGACATAAAGGGACGTATGGGCATGTGCTCGTGATTGGCGGTCATGCACAAATGGGAGGTGCGGTGATTATGGCGGCTGAAGCTGCATTTGCCGCTGGGGCGGGTAAAGTCACGATCGTGTGTGATGCTAAACATCATTCAACAATTTTGTCACGATCTCCCAATGTAATGGTGCAGGATATTAATCGTTTCGATCCATTACAACGAAAAAATTTGCTACAGCAAGTCGATTCGATTTGTTTTGGAATGGGGTTGGAACGCGATGATTGGGCGGCTGAGCAATATGATCACTGGATGTGTATTCTGCCCTCTACGAATAAACCGACTGTACTCGATGCTGATGCATTGTGGTTCTTATCTGAAAAGCCTATCAGACTCAATGAGAAAACTTACGCAACGCCACATCCTGGTGAGGCTGCAAAACTTTTACACTCTAGCGTGGCGGAAGTTGAGCATGACCGCATCAAAGCAATTAAACGATTACAAACACTTTATGCTGGTGAATGGGTATTAAAAGGTGCAGGAAGTTTAACGATTGACGCGCAGCAAACCATTTGGATTTGCACCCAAGGTAATCCAGGAATGGGTACAGGTGGAATGGGGGATATCCTTGCAGGAATGATTGCTAGTCTTAAAGGACAATTGTCTAATTCCATTCAACTTCATGAAATTGTTAACTTACATGCCATGGCAGGTGATGTATTGGCTCAACAGGGTGAACGTGGTTTGTTAGCTCAGAATATGGCTCAAGCGATTTATCAAATAGTAAATCTAAAATAAAATTCAGGGATAGATATGCGATATTTAAAATTAACGATACAAGGTCTTGTTCAAGGGGTCGGATTTCGTCGCTGGTTTATGGAACAAGCCTTAAAGTTGCATTTAACTGGTTACGTTAAAAATATGGATAATGGGGATGTGGAAGCTATCATTGTTGGCACATATCAAGATGTAAATGACATGATCAAACTGGCCATGGCAGGGCCTCATAATAGTAAAGTTAAGCAAATCTTCTATGAAGACTTAATTGACATCAAAGAGCGTGATTTCGATAACTTTCAAATTCGCCAATAAGTGCATTGAGTGTCGAGAGACTTTTAACGTCGACGACTACTGCTGCGGCTTCGTCCACGTGCCATTCCACCTAAAGCATTTAAGACAGCCAATTTACTCATACTGCCAGAGGCATGTGCATGGCAAATTGCTGCGGCAAGTGCATCTGCAGCATCGGCTTGTGGTTTAATACTTAAATTAAGTATGCGCATAACCATCATTTGAACCTGTTCTTTATCAGCAGCGCCATAGCCAACAACAGATTGTTTAATTTGACGCGCAGTATATTCAGCCACTTGTAGATCTAAATTGACCAATGCCGCTATAGCTGCACCGCGTGCTTGACCAAGTTTTAAGGCAGAGTCAGGATTGACCGCCATAAATACCTGTTCCACAGCAGCTTCGGTAGGACCATGAAATTTAACGATTCTTTCAATGCCTGAAAAAATTCGTTTTAGACGCTCAGGCATGTCAGGTGTTTCAGTGCGAATTGTTCCAGCATCAACAAAAGTGAGTTTTTGCCCCTCTTTTTGAATAATACCGTAACCTGTTAGACGTGAACCAGGATCAATTCCGATAATTAATGACATTCCATGACTTTAAAAATAAAATAATGCCCATATTGTTACATAAGCGTATGAAAAAAGCTTGATACAGATTGAGCAGATGATTACGACCCTATATTTAAATTTTTGAGATTAGATTACATTTCATGAAATTAGCTCTTATTGTTTTAATCGGTATAGTCCTTGAAATCTTCGTATGGGTCGGTGTGGGTGATCTAGTCGGAAGTATGTGGTATGTATTCTTCTGGTTTATTGCTGCATTCTTTATTGGTTTAAATATGGTTCGTTCTCATGCATCAGGTTTAATGCCACAGATGCAGCAAATGCAACAAGGTCATATGAGTGCTGATCCGAATTTGACCAATAACTTACCTAAAATTATTGCGGGTATTTTCCTTTTGATTCCGGGGTTAATTTCCGATCTATTCGCCTTACTTATTCTAATTCCACCTGTTCAAACAGCATTTAAAGCGGTGATGATGAAAACCATGATGAAGCGTCAGCAAGCCATGATGGAAAAAATGATGGGTGGTATGATGGGAGATATGGGTGGCATGGGTGGTCAAGCAAATGGTCAGAATCCATTTGCAGATTTAATGCGCCAAATGCAAGAAATGCAAAGCCAGCAGCACGGTCGTGGTTCAAATGACTCTACTATCATTGATGGTGAAGCAAGAGAAATTACACCTGAAGCAAAGAAAATTGAAATGAAAGACGTTAATCAAAAGTAAATTGCGCATGTTCAAAACCAGATGTAATGTCTGGTTTTTTTATTTTTGTATCTCGATTTTCCTAAAAAACAGTATAATTCAAACAATTTTTATTCATTTTTGATTTATGTCTCTATTACTTACCATCTGTGTCCTACATCTTGTTGCTCAATTGAGTCCTGGACCTGATATTTTGTTGATTGCCAAATGCGCAGCGTCAACCACAATCGCAAACACGTTGAAAGTTATTTTAGGTATTTCTATTGGAATTTTATTTTGGGTGATTTTAACTTTATCAGGTTTTGCACTTTTGATTGCCCAATTCCCATGGATTCAACAAGTCTTAATGTTAGTCAGTGGTTTATTTTTGGCAAAAATGGGCTGGGCGATGCTAAAGGGTGGTTGGCAAACCTATAAGTCTTTCAAACTTGATGCAATTGATGAAAATCAGTTACCTTTAAAAGCTGAAAAATACTTTCTGATGGGGTTGTTTACAAACCTATCCAATCCTAAAACACTGATTTATTTTAGTAGTGTATTTTCACTTGCCTTAACTGCTTCAGCACCAGAGATGTTGAAAATACAACTGGCAGTCATTATTCCGATTCAAACGTTTTTAACCTTTACGTTTTTGATGGTCGTTTTAGCACGACCTAAAATTAAACAGCTCTACCAGCGTTCAGGGCATTACATAGATATGGCATCGGGTGGTCTATTTTTGATCTTTGCAGTCTGGTTGTGGATAGATGCGCTTATTTTGCTTAACTGAATCCTGATCTAACTCTTCTGTTTGAGTCAGAACGAGCGTGTCTTGCTGATAACGTCTTGGTCGCAAAGTTGCTTCAGTATTTTCAGAACCTTGATAAGAGCGACTTCTGTTTGCTCTTTCTCTCAAGCCGCCTTTCTTAATTAATTGAACCATCGTCATATCATCATTTTTTCACTACGTTTATTTTACTTCAATTTATGATTTCCATGCGGATATGATGGGCGAATGCGTGAATAAAATATGGATAATCTCTAGAAGAAAAAAGAATGATAGAGCAGGTTGTCAAAAAAAATTCATATAGATATCTGATAATACAAGATATTGAATGAAGACATAGATGGTTGCTGTTTTATAGCTACATCATGAGGTTGATTATTGGTGAAGGCTTATATAGTATAAATATTAGCCTCTAAGGTGATGTAGATAAAAATAAAAAGACAGTCAAATCGGGAGGATGAGTATGCTGTATCAGTATCATTGTGCGTGTTGCGACAAGGTGGTTGCTTCGACAGACAAAGTGTGTTCTGAATGCGGATCACAAAATATCAGAACACCTTATGGTTTTTGGATATTTTGTATCATTGCGTGTTTAGCCGCAGCCATTGTGTTTAAAGTGGCCCATTTATATTTACAAGATAACCAAAATGTCCCTGTGAAGCAGTCGTTTTTGGACACGCTTCATCAAAGTGATAAAGCAAATTGAATCTATAAAAAAGCCCACATCAATGTGGGCTTTTTTATTTGGAAATTACAAACCAGCTGATGCTTTAAGCGCTTCAACCTTGTCTGTCTTTTCCCAAGTGAATGCAGTATCAGAACCTTCACGACCAAAGTGACCATATGCAGCAGTTTGCTTATACATCGGTTGAATGAGATTCAACATACGTGTAATACCATACGGACGTAAATCGAAATGCTCTCGTACCAATGCAATAATCAATTCTTCAGAAACCTTAGCAGTATTGAATGTATTGATTGAGATAGATGTTGGTTCAGCAACACCAATCGCATAAGACACTTGAATTTCACATTTATCGGCTAAACCAGCGGCAACAATATTTTTTGCAACATATCGACCAGCATAAGCAGCAGAGCGGTCTACTTTAGATGGATCTTTACCAGAGAAAGCACCACCACCGTGACGAGCCATACCACCATATGTATCTACAATGATTTTACGACCTGTTAAACCACAGTCACCGACTGGACCACCAATCACAAACATACCAGTAGGGTTGATATGGAATTTGGTATCCGCATGGAACATATCTGCTGGAATCACTTTTTTCACGATTTCTTCAATGACAGCTTCTTTTAAATCAGTCTGTGAAATCTCAGGATCGTGTTGAGTCGATAATACGACCGCATCTAAACGAACAGGTACGCCATTTTCATATGCAAAAGTCACTTGGCTTTTCGCATCTGGACGTAACCATGGCAGACTTCCGTTACGACGAAGTTCTGCTTGTTTTTCCATAAGACGGTGCGCATACGAAATAGGAGCAGGCATTAAAACATCTGTTTCGCGACTTGCGTAGCCAAACATTAAGCCCTGATCGCCAGCACCTTGATCTTCAGGTTTTTGACGATCTACACCTTGAGCAATTTCAGGAGATTGTTTGCCAATCATGTTGATAACAGCACAAGTTGAACCATCGAAACCTAAATCAGAATGATGGTATCCAATGCCATTTACGGTTTGGCGTACAATTGCTTCAAAGTCTACATTTGCAGTTGTTGTGATTTCACCTGCAAGAACAACAGCACCTGTTTTTACAAGCGTTTCACAAGCAACCCGCGCATATGGGTCTTCTTTTAAGATTGCATCCAAAATAGCATCACTGATTTGGTCAGCCATTTTATCTGGATGGCCTTCGCTTACAGATTCTGAAGTAAATACAGCGTACTCGCGCATAAGTCCTATCACAGTTATTTCTAAAGACGCAATATGGTACATCGACTTAACGTTAAGGACTAGCTTAACCTGACTAAAAAGCATGAATTTATGTCATTTTTGTGTTTTTTTAATTGATATCATCATCTGTTAAATTGATAAGTGAAAACTTTTGTATAAGACTTATTCTTTTTAAGACTGAGCTGAAATAAAAAACAGCTTAAGTGGGTACGAAAGAATGTGAATATATGATTCAACATCAGTACTTTAAAAAAAGGCCAAGCGACTAAAAAATATTGGATTGAATTGAATATTGATAAAACCGACTCGCATTGTATGAATTTTTTCGCTTTAGGGCTGAAATATACGTTTCTGGGCTTTACGCTGTTTGATTTTTTTAAGACAATACACCCAGTTTTTGAATTTTATTCATTTCCCATCTTTAATTTATCGGACACTGATCTATGACAACCCCGCTGAATGAACGTCGCATTGCTAACGCAATTCGTGTACTTGCAATGGATGCTGTGCAAAAAGCAAATTCTGGACATCCAGGTGCACCAATGGGGATGGCTGATATTGCTGATGTTGTATGGCGTGAATTCTTAAATCACAATCCGACAAACCCTCAGTGGGCTAACCGTGACCGTTTTGTATTATCAAATGGTCATGGCTCAATGCTTCAATATGCATTATTACATTTGACTGGCTATGATCTTTCAATTGAAGATTTAAAAGCATTCCGTCAATTGCACTCAAAAACACCGGGGCACCCAGAATTAGGTTATGCACCTGGTATCGAAACAACCACTGGTCCATTGGGTCAGGGTATCGCGAATGCTGTTGGTTTTGCTTTGGCTGAAAAAACCTTAGCAGCGCAATTCAACAAAGAAGACATTAAAGTCGTTGATCATTTCACTTACTGTTTCTTAGGTGACGGCTGTTTAATGGAAGGTGTTTCTCATGAAGCATGTTCATTGGCAGGTACTTTGGGGCTAGGTAAATTAATTGCTTACTATGACGACAATGGTATTTCAATTGATGGTGAAGTAGAAGGTTGGTTCTCTGACGATACAGAACAACGCTTCTTAGCTTATGGCTGGCAAGTATTGAAAGTTGATGGTCACGATGCAGATGCATTACGTGCGGCAACTTTAGAAGCTAAAGCTGAAACGAAGAAACCAACAATCATTATCTGTAAAACGATTATTGGTTTAGGTTCACCAAACAAACAAGGTAAAGAAGATTGCCATGGTGCACCACTGGGTAACGACGAAATCGCATTAACGCGTGAAGCGTTGGGTTGGACTGAAGGTCCATTCGAAATTCCCGCTGACGTTTATGCTGCATGGGACGCGAAAGAAAAAGGTCAACAAGCAGAAGCCGCTTGGAACGAAGTATTTGCACAATATGAAGCAAAATATCCAACTGAAGCGGCTGATCTTAAACGTCGTTTAAGCGGTGAATTACCTGCTGACTTCGTTGCAAAAGCCGATGCGTATATTGCAGAAGTAAACGCAAAAGCTGAAACTATCGCAACACGTAAAGCAAGCCAAAATGCAATCCAAGCATTTGCCCCAATGCTGTCTGAAATCTTAGGTGGTTCTGCTGACTTAGCAGGTTCTAACTTAACACTTTGGAAAGGCGCACAAGGCGTTCAAGACAATGCTGCAGGTAACTACGTACACTATGGCGTACGTGAGTTCGGTATGACTGCAATCGCAAACGGTGTTGCACTTCACGGTGGTTTCATTCCTTACGTAGCAACATTCCTCATGTTTATGGAATATGCACGTAACGCAGTACGTATGTCTGCATTGATGAAACAACGTGTGATTCATGTTTACACACACGATTCTATTGGTTTGGGTGAAGATGGTCCTACGCATCAACCAATTGAACAAATCGCATCTTTACGTGGTACACCAAACCTCAACACATGGCGCCCATGTGACACAGTTGAAGCAGCAATTTCTTGGAAATCTGCGTTAACTCGTTCTGAAGGTCCAACTGCTTTGATCTTCTCTCGTCAAAACTTAGCATTCCAAACACGCACAGAAGCACAAATCGCTGATGTTGCGAAAGGTGGTTATGTATTGGCTGAAGAAAAAGGCGAATTGAAAGCGATTATCATTGCAACAGGTTCGGAAGTTGCATTGGCAATGGAAGCTTATGCACAGCTTGAAGGTGTGCGTGTTGTGTCTATGCCATGTGCTGAAGAATTTGTTAAGCAAGATGCTGCTTACCGTGAAGCAGTTCTTCCATCTAACATTCGTGCACGTGTTGCTGTTGAAGCGGCTCATGTTGACTACTGGTGGAAATTCGTAGGTCTTGATGGTCGTGTGATTGGTATGACTACGTATGGCGAATCTGCTCCTGCAAAAGATTTATTCCAACACTTCGGTATTACGACTGAAGCAGTGGTCGCAGCAGTGAAAGAAATTGCTGCTTAATTCTTAGAATTAAGTGTTTTAAAAGGCGTCCCAACTGTGGGGCGTCTTTTTATTTTTATGTATCTATACAGATACATTCATTCCCTAAATTTCAGATTAGAAGTGAGTAGCGCAGTGAGTTTGTACGAGCAAATTAGTGATGAAATTACTTTAATGGATGCGGGTGAGCAAAAGTGGATTGGTGAAGACTTACCACTTGAAGCGATGGTAGCAGTAGAATTATTGCTACAAGATATGGCTGAAGAGAAAATCATTAAAGTACGTCGAAAAAATCGTGAAAAAACTTCAGGATTAAAACAGATTGATCGTATTCTGATTGAAAAGCTTTAACAGTCATAAAAAAAGCCTCTTATGAGGCTTTTTTATTATCCTATTTTTATTATTTTACAGTTAATTAGCCGTAGTTTCTGACACGGTAAAATTTAATTTTGGATCAGCATTTTGTTGAATTGTCCATTCACCACTTACTCTGAAAGATGCTGCTGAAGCATAAGTATCTTCCATAAACTGGAAATACGTGATTAAGCCATCTTTAACTATTGCTTTAATTGAAAAAGGTGAAGTAAAAGTGCGCTTAGCGTAAACAGATGTATAAGTAAATTGACCGAATACAGCCACTGTTTCATCTTCAGCTAAAATATCTGTGATTTGAAAATCATCGATCGTCCAATAAGTTCCGACATTAGAAAAAGTATAAATGTAGACATCACGACCTGTAGAAGTACCAGCCCAAGGTTCAATTTGTTTAAGTTCAGGATTATTAAAATTTAGCGAAGTATAAATGGCATCTTCAGCCACTAACTTTTCTGAAGCAATCGCTACTCTTGATTTATCAGTATTATATAAAAAAGCCAATACGACATCTTTAGGTGCTTTAGTTTTAAGCGCTTTATCAATCGCTTGTTGTTGTTCACTCATCATTATTCTCCAGTTCAAAGTGGTAATTTTAGTATTATAAATGAGACAAAATATTATTATATTGTATAAATGTTTAATTTAATCTCATATTTAAGATATGTGTTGATGTTAACTGCTTATTAGGAGAAAGCTTAAAGATGAAAAACATGATCTATACACAAGTGATAGTCATAATCTGATCAAATTGATTTGATAAAAGTGGCACTTTCTTAAGGTGCGTTCTAATCTTGCAACAAACTGTTCTATCTGTACTGATGCAAGAATTTCAGAATGCTATACATTAATGTTTTTAAAAAATTTGAGGAAAAATTGATGAACTTTAAAACAATAGCGTTAAGTGCCGTAGTACTTTCTGTAGCAACAGTTTCAGTTGCTAAACCAGTTGAGTATAAAATTGATCCAACTCATACAGCGACAGTATTTACTTGGGATCATTTTGGTTTTTCTACACCATCAGGTAATTTTAGCGATATCCAAGGGACGATCAAAGTAGACAATGAAAAGCCTGCGAATTCAGCAGTGAATGTTACAATTCCACTTTCAAGTATCAATACAAATGTTAAAGCATTAGATGAACATTTATTGAAACCAGATTTCTTTGATGCTGAAAAATATCCGAATATCACTTTTAAAAGTACTAAAGTTCAACCAAATGGTAAGAACAAGTATAAGATCACAGGTGATCTAACGATTAAAAATGTTACTAAGCCTGTCGTACTAGATGCTGTTTTGAATAAACAAGCCGTACATCCTATGACGAAAGCGCAGTCTATTGGTTTCAATGCAACGACTTCATTTGACCGTTCTGCATTCGGTGTAGGCGCATATGTGCCTAATGTAGGCGACAAAATCACGGTGAATATTACGACTGAAGCTTCAGTCGCAACTGATAAGAAATAATATTCTTCAAAAACAGTACATTTTAGAAAGCACCTACGGGTGCTTTTTTAATCACGATTAAAAATTAAGAAACATCCAAAACTGATAAAAATACTACCTGTTATAAGATCAATCTTCTTGCTGATTTTTTGATATATTGTGTTTACTTGTTTAGCAGAAAAAATAAAAGCAACTATCGCAAACCAAATCAAGCTTTCAACAAAAATTAACATTAACAGTGAACTCTGCTGTATCAGAGTTGCATCACTATTCATCGCAAGCGCGAAAACACTACTGAAGTAAACTAATGCTTTAGGATTTGCCATATTGGTGAGAAAGCCTTGAATCAGTAAAGAACTGTATTTTTTCTTGACTATGCCTTTTGTAACGTAAGCTGAAGCAGGTTCTAATTTCGTTAGCCCTGATTTAAAGAGTTGAATGCCTAAATAAATGAGATAAACCCCTCCTAAAATCATCATAATTGTTTGGAGCCAAGCCATTTTTTGGAATAGATAGTGTAATCCACTCATAGCACAAATTGCCCAAACTAAAATACTAAGAGAAATTCCTAATGCTGCAAAAAGTGCATGTATGCGAGACTGTCGAACCGCACTTTGCGTGACAAATAAAAAATCTGGTCCAGGACTAATAAGTGCAAAGAAATGAATGATGGCTAAACTGAACAGTGGTGACATTTATATCTTCATTATAATTTTTGGATATTGAATTTAGGTATAGCACAATCCAATATCCTGATCTACAGTTGGGTTGAAGGCAATCAAATCAAAATCAATTAATCTGTTCAATAAAACGGCTTAAGATTGAACCTGCTACAGATTCAAGTTTTTCAGCATAACGATGGTTATCTGCACGTAATTGAGTAATATCTATACCCGCTTTACGCAATTCGCAAGTATGACCAATCAACCATTTCTCTAAACTATCTGAGGTCACTTCAGGATGGAACTGGAGTGCTAAAATATTAGATCCAACTTGAAAAGCCTGATTTTTATAAATTTGAGTGCTCGCCAGAAGTTTCGATTGCGAGGGAAGATCAAAGGTATCACCATGCCAATGCAAAACTGGCACACCATTTAAAGAATTTAGAACGTTGTCTTGCTCATTTATAATATCTACCGTACTCCAGCCAATTTCTTTGGTGTGGCCGGCATATACTGCACTACCCAAGGCTTTTGAAATGAGTTGAGCACCTAGACAGATGCCAAGCGTAGGGCGTTGAAGTTTTAATCTTTCTTTAAGTAAGTCTATTTCTGTTTGTAGGAAAGGGTAATCTTCTGTTTCATAAACACCAATCGGTCCACCCAAAATAATGGTCAGACCTTCGTAGTTTAATGCTACTGAAAGATCATCCACACCTGCATCAAAATATCTGACCCGATAACCCAGTTGATATAGTGTCTCCTCAAAAGAACCTAGATCTTCAAAGGCTAAATGCTGTATTGCATATACTGTTTCAGGAAGCTTTCTCATGATGTGACGTTCTTAAAAGAATGATGAGGAAATTATAGAGCTTTTGGAACTAAGGTTTCGTCCATAAAACAATATAAAACGATTTATTTCGCAATCCCATTTTTTAATAATGTCTTGAGCATAGCTAGACTAGAATTGAGAATATCTTTTTTTAAGCGTTCATCTTGAACTCCACGTGCTAATAGTACGGAGCCCACCATTTGACAGAGTATTGCCCAAGCGAAATCAGGTTCTGGAGCATGCTGCGCAAATAGTTTGTAACCACGCTGAAGTTCTTTTTCAAAACATTGTTTAATGTCAACATCAGCGCGTGAAACTTCAGCAGCAAGTGAGGGTAAAACACAGCCTTTTTCTGGGTGTTGAACGTGTAATAGAGAAAGATATCGGTTCATTTCAAAATCTAACCAAGATTCTGGATCTTGATGAGGATTCATTTCCCACTGTTGAATACTTGCTCCGATTTCAGATTCGATTAAGGCTTTAAATAAGTCGTTTTTTGAAGAAAAGTGAGAATAGAAAGCACCGCTGGTCATATTTGCAGCGTGCATAAAACCATCAACCCCAGTATTGTTAAAACCTTGTTTTTTTGCGAGTTCACCACTGGTTTTTAAAATTTCGCGACGTTTTTCTTCTTTGTATCCTGCTTTATATCTCATATTGAATATTCAATAACCATTGACTGTGCCTCAAAACTATAACATAGTGATCGTTATAATAACGATCGTTATTTAATGGAGAGATGATGAACGATCAGCAGTCAGAAATTAATCATTCAGAAGAAAAATCAACATATAACAAGGTCGCACTGATCATTGGTGCAGGAGATGCCACAGGCAGTGAGATCGCAAAACGCTTTGCACGAGGTGGATATACTGCTTGTATGACTCGACGCAATGCAGACAAGCTTGCACTTGTCATCCGAGAGATTGAAGCACACGGTGGTAAAGCTTATGGATTTGCTTCAGATGCAAGAAAAGAAGATCAAGTGATTCAACTGATTGACACAATTGAACGTGACATTGGTCAGATTGAAGTATTGGTTTTTAATATTGGAGCAAATGTGCCGTGTAGCATTCTAGAAGAAACAGCACGTAAATATTTTAAAATCTGGGAAATGGCTTGTTTTAGTGCTTTTTTAAATGGTCGTGAAGTCGCTAAACGGATGGTCGCAAGGCAGCGCGGCACTATCATTTTCACTGGTGCAACAGCAAGCATCCGTGGTTCATCATATTTCAGCGCTTTTGCTGGCGCTAAACATGCGTTAAGAGCCTTAGCCCAAAGTATGGCAAAAGAGTTAGGGCCTCATCATATTCATGTTGCGCACATCATTATTGATGGGGCGATTGATACTGATTTTATTAAAGATACTTTCCCTCATTTGTATGAAAAAAAACAGCATGACGGTATTTTGAATCCTCAACATATAGCTGATAACTATTGGCATATTGCTCATCAACCACGAGATGCTTGGACACATGAATTGGATTTGCGACCATGGTCTGAACAGTGGTAATCATATTTAATAAGGATAAGACATGACTACACAACAACAAAAAGTTGAATTTTATTTCGATCTTGGCAGTCCATTTAGTTATTTGGCTTTTTATAAGCTACAAGAAATCACCAAAAAATATAATGCAGTGATTGATTACACACCAATTTTATTGGGTGGAATTTTTAAGTCGACTGGTAACAAGAGTCCAATTGAGGTGCCTGTTAAAGGGATCTATTCAATGCAAGACTTAAGTCGTTGGTCAGATTATTATCAGATCCCGATGCAGATGAATCCATATTTTCCAATGAATACATTGACTTTAATGCGTATATTAACGGCAGTGAAAATCTATCATGATGAATATTTTGAAGTGATTTTGACCAAGCTTTTTGATGCGATGTTTAGAAAGCCCTTGAATTTAGCCGATCCAGAAGTTCTGATAAATTTATTTCAAGGTGATGCAATCGACGGTCAGCAACTTTTGGATTTAAGCCAAGATCCGGTGGTAAAACAAAAATTGATTGATGAAACAAACAATGCCGTACAACGAGGGGTATTCGGAGCACCTACATTTTTTTTGCGGGAAAATATGTACTGGGGGCAAGATCGCTTGCATTTTGTAGAGCGCGAATTACAAAAATAAGTGAAAAAGAAATTAAATTGAGACTCAGCTAAATTTATTAAAAATATTGATGTGATATAACGAATAAGAGAGTACGAAATTAACAGCTTGAGGGAGTCACGATGACCCATAATGTTTTAGCTTACGCAGCGCTTGATTCTAAAAGTCCATTGGTTCCATATACGTTTCAGCAACGTCAAGCTCGCCCCGATGATGTCATTATTGATATTGAATACTGCGGTGTATGTCATTCTGACTTACATCAAGCGCGTAATGATTGGGGTTTTAGTCGTTACCCAATTGTACCTGGTCATGAAGTAATTGGTCGCGTAAAAAGCATCGGAGCATCGGTAACGAAGTTTAAGGTTGGAGATCTGGTCGGAATCGGGTGTATGGTAGATTCATGTCGTACTTGTTCTGCTTGTCACCAAGGTTTGGAGCAATATTGTGAAGCTGGCAATACACAAACGTATGGTAGTTTAGATCGTCATGATCAAACACCTACTTATGGTGGCTACGCACAAACGATCATTGCGAGCCAAGATTTTGTATTGAAAGTACCTGAAAATTTAGATACACAATCCATTGCACCCATCTTATGTGCTGGGATCACGACGTGGTCGCCATTAAAACATTGGAATGTCGGTGAAGGCTCTAAAGTGGCTGTTGTTGGACTCGGTGGTTTAGGTCATATGGCGATTAAACTTGCTCATGCACTTGGTGCAGAAGTGACTTTATTTACACGATCAGCAAATAAAGAACAGGATGCACGTGATTTAGGTGCAGATCATGTCGTGTTATCAACAGATCCAACACAAATGAAATCAGTGAAAAATCAGTTTGATTTAATTATTGATACTGTGCCTTATGATCATGATTTAAAGCCTTATATTCCGACACTTGCATTGAGTGGGACACTGGTATTGGTAGGCTATCTCGGAGAATTTAGCAGCAATTCCGTGCCCATGATTATGGGAAGAAAATCAATCGCTGGATCGGTGATTGGTGGGATTCAAGAAACTCAAGAACTACTTGATTTTTGTGGTCAGCACAATATCGTGTCAGATGTTGAAGTCATTGATATGCAAAATATTAATGAGGCATTTGAGCGAATGCTTCAAAGTGATGTGAAATATCGTTTTGTGATTGATATGAAAAGTCTACAAGCCAGCTAATCCATTAAGCTCCTGTAGCAGAAAAGAAGCGGCAATCAGCCGCTTCTTTAGCTTTTGTTTTAGAAGAAACCCATTGGTTTAGTTGAGTAACTCACCAATAAATTTTTAGTTTGTTGGTAATGATCCAGCATCATTTTATGATTTTCACGACCAATCCCTGATTTTTTATAACCACCAAAAGCAGCATGAGCAGGGTAGATATGGTAGCAATTTGTCCAGACTCGACCTGATTGAATTGCACGTCCTGCACGATATGAAGTATGCGCTGATCGTGACCAAACACCAGCACCTAATCCATAAATGGTGTCATTGGCAATGTTGATAGCATCGTCGAAATCTTTAAATGTTGTCACAGCCAAAACTGGTCCAAAAATTTCTTCTTGGAATGTTTTCATGCTGTTATTGCCTTTGAAAATCGTCGGCTCAATATAAAAACCTTGTCCAATTTCTTCACGTGCTTGACCACCCGTAAGAATTTGAGCACCTTCTTCACGACCTGTCGCAATACAACCTAAAATTTTATCTTGTTGCTCTTGCGAGGCTTGAGCACCAATCATGGTTTCTGTATCAAGTGGATGTCCCGTTTTAATTCGCTTCACGCGCTCTACAGCCATCTCTAAGAATTTATCAGCAATACTTTCCTGGACTAAAGCGCGTGATGGACAAGTACAAATTTCTCCCTGATTCAGGGCAAACATGGCAAAACCTTCAAGCGCTTTATCTAGATATTCATCATCCTTATCCATGATGTCTTCGAAGAAAATATTTGGAGATTTGCCACCCAGTTCTAATGTCACTGGAATAATATTTTCGGTGGCATATTGCATAATTAATTGACCAACGGCAGTTGAGCCAGTAAATGCAATTTTTGAAATACGTGGATTTGTGGCAAGAGGGCGTCCTACTTCAACACCATAACCATTGACGATATTCAGCACACCTGGTGGTAAAATATCTTGTATCAGTTCAACTAAAACTAGAATACTGACAGGAGTTTGCTCAGCTGGTTTTAAGACAATACAGTTCCCCGCTGCTAATGCAGGCGCAAGTTTCCACGCCGCCATTAAAATCGGAAAGTTCCATGGAATAATCTGTCCAACGACACCCAACGGCTCATGAAAATGGTAAGCGATAGTATCTTCATCGATTTCTGAAATACCACCTTCTTGTGCGCGGATACAGCCAGCAAAATAGCGGAAATGGTCAATACACAGTGGAATATCTGCAGCTAAGGTTTCACGGATAGGTTTACCATTGTCCCATGTTTCTGCCACAGCAAGTAATTCTAGATTCTCTTCTAAGCGATCTGCTATTTTTAATAAAATGTTAGAGCGAGTTGTTGCAGACGTTTTGTTCCATTCAGTTTTAGCGGCATGAGCTGCGTCCAAAGCGAGTTCAATATCCTCGACTGAAGAACGGGGAACTCGAGTAAAGACTTTCCCATCTACGGGAGAAAGATTATCAAAATACTCACCTTTTACTGGAGGAACCCATTTCCCACCAATGAAATTTTCGTATTGTGCTTTAAATTGAACTTTAGAATCTGGTTGATTGGGATCAGCGTAGCGCATAGTGTCCATCCTTTGGTTGTGCTATAAAGTTATGGAAAATATCTTCGTCTTTGGTATTAGATATCTTCTATTATTGATGAGTTAACATAACCACTATAAGGTTGGAAAAAGGTTGGAATGATGAAGGTTTACAACTGATCAACAAATACTATAACTATAATAAGTACAACACATGCATATTGGGAAATGTTGAGATAATAAGGAATGAACTCAATGCAGACTCTAATCAAGCAAAGACAACAAATAGAAACACTTAGAGAGAAAATCAGTCTTTCAACTGTACAGGCGAAACAACTTGGTCAGCATATTTTAAAGTCTTGGCAAAGATCGAAGTTGGCAGAAATTCCGAAAGAGCGAATGGTAGCGCCGTTGATCACAACGAGTACTGTTGAAAGTAACAGCCTAAATCAAGCATTGAAAATATGTGAACAAGAGTTAAAACATGTTGCACAACAATCATCTATGGTACTTGCGGTAGGCGATATCAACAGCACCATTATTTGGACGGAAGCTAGTCAACAAATGCGTAAGGCTGCAGAACGTGTTCACTTTATTGAAGGCGGTCAATGGCGGGAGGAAGTGGTTGGAACCAATGCTTTAGCATTAACCTTGAAAACTGAAAAATCAAGTTGTGTGTTTTCAAATGAACACTATATGGAGTCTATTCATGATTGGGTGTGCTATGCAGCGCCAATTGTTGATCCATTTTCGAAGCAACTCATTGGTGTATTAGATTTATCAACGACATGGGATCATCACAATAGTTTTGGACTACTCGCAGCAGAACGTTGTGCATCTTTAATACAATCAGCATTACTGAATTATCAACGCCAACATTTATTTATTCGTACCTTTGGAATTCCTCAAGTCATATTTAACGGACGTACCTTGGTGGTTACCCCTAGACAGATTGAAATTTTGACAATATTGGCATTATGTCCTCAAGGGCTTAGCTTAGATTCGCTTCATCAAGCTTTGTATGGGGAGCGAAAGGTAAGCATGGGAACTTTAAAAGCTGAAATGTCCCAGCTTCGAGATTTATTGGGTGGAATGTTAGGCTCAAGACCCTATAAATTACTGGCGCATATTGAAGCTGATTTCCTCCAAATCGAAAATGCTTTAGACGTTGGATTTGTTGATAAAGCTTTACAGCAGGTCAATGGTGTAATGCTCGCAAAAACTGAAAGCCCATTCTTATGTTCTTGGCGAAATTGTCTAGATTCGCGTTTGAGTGAAGCAATTTTTAACTATTGTGATGTTGAAGTGCTTTTAAAATACATTGCACGAAATCCTGACGCAGTTGATGCAATGGAGCGTTTAATGGAGTTATCACCGCAAGTTCATTCAACGCAACAACTTTTACAGCACTATCATAATTGAGCCGAATTAAAGTAAAACACAACGGCCTAAAGCATATTCTTCGTATTGTTAACGTATTTTATCCTCATTTATTTATACCTACAAAAATTTAACGCCGCCATTCCTGATGTAATGCAGTATTGAATTCGATTGAGAATCAAAGAATAAAAAAGAGAATCTGAAGTATATCCAGATTCTCTTTTAGATCTAGCAAATCAAAAGTTTACATTGCAGCTTTAAAAATATTGATAACTTGTTGGAGATCTGCTTTACGTGGGTTAGTGAGCATGCAGGCATCTTTTTGTGCATTTTGAGCCATCACTTCTAAATCTTCCTCCTTAACCGAAAGCTCTTTTAATCCTGTTGGAATGCCAATGGACTGAGAGAGGATTTTGATCGCATCAATTGCTGCATATGCAGCTTCATTAATGGTTAATCCTTCAATATTTACACCCATTAATTCAGCTATTTTGGCATAACGATCAGGGCAGGCAATTAAGTTGAACTCACAGACATGAGGGAGTAAAATCGCGTTACATACACCATGTGGAAGATTATAAAAACCGCCTAATTGGTGAGCCATGGCATGTACATAACCTAATGAGGCGTTATTAAATGCCATGCCTGCCAAATATTGTGCATAACTCATTGCATCACGTGCTTCAATATTCTCACCATTAGCAACTGCAGGACTCAGCCATTGACTGATCATGCTGATGGCTTTTTCAGCACAGGCATCTGTAATTGGATTTGCTGCTGTTGAAACATAGGCTTCGACTGCATGAGTAAGCGCATCCATACCTGTTGCAGCTGTCAATGCTGCAGGTTTTGCGATCATCAGTTTAGGATCATCTATGGCAATGAGTGGAGTGCAACGCCAATCGACGATTGCCATTTTTACATGAGTTTCTGTATTGGTAATAATACAGAAACGCGTCATTTCCGAAGCAGTTCCTGCAGTTGTGTTGATTGCAATAAGAGGTGTCATCGGAACGGTACTTTTATCGATTCCTTCATAGTCGCGAATGTGCCCACCACCTGCAGTCACTAAACCAATACCTTTAGCACAATCATGTGAAGAGCCACCACCTAAAGAAATAATAAAATCACAAGCATTATTATTGTAGGCTTCCACACCATCGTGAACATTAATATCAGTCGGATTAGGCTCAGCACCTGCAAATATGTAGCTCTCCACTTGCGCTTCTTTTAAATAGCCAGCGATGATATCTGCGACACCAAATTTGTATAAACCTGCATCAGTCACAATCAGTGCTTTTTTAGCGCCCAAATTTTGAGCTTTGCTTCCAACTTCTTTAGCACTACCTGGTCCGAAAAGTGAAACACAAGGGATATAAAACCCGTTTGTTTGGTCTGCAATATTTTTAAAAGCCATGGTGAGATTCCTTTTACCATTTATTGTTGTGTTCGGCGATATTTACCGTGTTTGCAGTATTGGACACGCTTGAGAAGATGTGTACCTACCAAATACCAACCCAATTTCTCCATGGCTCAAAACAAGAAACAGAAAGCAAGAAATAATATTTCAAATGGGTGAAAAGGAGATTGGTCGCAAAGGTCTGTGAAGAGATGGGAAGGTCGAAGAATAGAAATATTGTATGACCAAGAGAAAGTCCATTCAACTTGATCAATACACATTAACAATCAAGACCAGTAAAATGAGGTCTTAGATGAACAGAATTTAGAGATTTTTTGAAGCAAGCCAAGCGAAGAGTTGGTCATATACTTGCTGACGAACCAGTTTTTTTGAAAGAACCAAATCATGCAGACCATCTTTAATTGTCATTACAGTGACATCACCTTGAAATGCTTTTGCATATTTTTCGATCGTTTTTACATCTAAAATCACATCAGAGGTCTGAGCATCAATGTTATATTTCTTGGGATTGGTCGTGCGACTTGAGTGCATAACAAGAAGCGGAACTGAAATTTTAGGACCAGATTGGATTTTCTGTTGTGCTTTCACAACAGCACCGATAAAACTCAAATACACTTTGGTGTAGGTTTTAGGTTTAAGCTTGAGATCAAAACTCCATTCGCCATTTAAATTTTCGTGCAAACTCTTCACGTAAAATTTATTTAATTCACTTGGTAATTGCATCAACGGAAATTGCTGAGCTAATTTTGCAATCATTGGAAGCGCATATTTCTTTTTCAAGACATTCATATTGAAATCATAAAATGGACTGTTGGCCCAGATTGCTTTAATCAACGGATGATCAGGGTGTCGAATTGAAAAATAAGTGGCAGTTAAACCGCCTGTAGAATGACCGCATAATAATACCGATTCATTCCCCTCACTTTGAATTGCATTCAATGCGGCATGAATATCTTCATCATATTCGGTTAGGTCTTTCACAAAATAAGGTTTTTGATGCGGAAGTAGTGATCTACCGTATTTTCTAAGGTCAATGGCGTAAAAATGAAAACCTTGGGCATTAAATTTTTTCGCCATTTCTTGTTGGAAGAAATAATCAATAAAGCCATGGATATACAGCACAGCTTTAGTTGATGGAATATCTGATGGACGACGTACTAATGTTGCAATAACCTCACCATCATAATCAGGCGAAAATTTGAAAATATGTTGCTCAAATTTTTCACCTAAAATGTCGGGTTGGTAGTGTAGCGTGGTCTCAGCACTCTTTTTTTCGATCATCTATTGATTCATTCCCTGATTCAAAACTGTTTAGGTTGATTATAAATATTCTTTTAAAAGTTGTTCTGTCTCGTCAAACAATCGCTGAGCTAAACTACGATTTTTCGCATGTGCAGATTGAAAAGCTGGTGTTTGCAAACTTTTGTATTGACCTGTTTTCTTAGACCATTCAGGTGATAACGCAATTTGATGAATAAGATTTGCTGGTTTGTTGGTTGAGATTAAGAACAATTTTAAAGCGCGATATTGATAGTTAGGAAGCTCGCGATAAATTTCGGAATCCACACCACCTGGATGAATTGCATTACTGGTGATAGATGTGCCTCTGAGCTTTTCAGCTAAGGCATGACTAAATAGTAAATTTGCTAATTTACTATTTCCATAGCTGAGTACACCGTTATACTTTTTAACAGAATGAAATTTAAATTGATGTGTGTTAATTTTACCCAGAACATGCATCATGGATGCAAGATGAATGATACGGCCTGAAGGCGCGTTTTGAAGTAAAGGTAACAATTGTATTGTCCACACAAAATGTCCTAGATAATTGACACCTATTTGTTTTTCAAAACCATTAGCCGTTTCTTCTAGTTTAGGCGTCATCAGACCTGCATTGTTGACCAAAATATCAATCTGTGAATATTTTTCTTTTAAAGTTTGTGCTGCAGATTTGACTTGATTTAAATCATTTAAATCTAATTCTACAATATCAATTTGACCATGACCTTTGGTGCTGATTTCTGCTTTAGCTTTCTGAGCTTTATCCAAATTACGACAAGCAAGCACGACGTGATGACCATCTTCAACAAATTTTTTTGCTGTCGCTAATCCAATTCCTGTATTTGCACCTGTAATCACCACTGTTTTCATTATTGTCTCTAAAGTTCTTAGTATGAGATTGTTTTAATACAGTCAGAGCAGTGAGTCAAACCTACTTTCAAGAAATTTTCATATAATTGCTGCATGATACGAACTGCTAATGTGACTCATACAAAAGTTACAGAATCTGAATAGCACAACTCATTTTAAGATAGAATAATGTGGTTATATCGTTGTTATTTTTAAAAATCTTCCAGTCTTTCATATTTAGGCAAACTGTATGCTGGCGTGTCCTCCGCAAAATCCAAAGCAACGTCATCAATATACTGCACAGGCATTAATTGATCATTGCGATACACTCAAAGCCGTATTTCAGGATCAGTGGTTATATCTATGGACGATTACGCCTGAAAATTTATTCGTAATTGATCAGGAAAATAATAGCTTAGTTATCGCAGATGGACTGCTCACAGTTGAGTGTATCTATGATTATAAAATTCAATTTTATACATCCCACGCAAATGTCGAGATTCAAAAAATTGCGGATTTTATGTTCAATGATTTTTGTTTTATCTTTAATCATAAGGCCTCACATCATTCTCTATATTTAAAAACGAAAGTGCAGTTATTTCGTCAAATGTTGGTAGAAGAAGTCTTTAAATGGGTCGATGGAGAAAATCGTGTTGAACAATGCCTTTATAATTTGACCGATCAGCAAGCGATGCAGTTAGATCGAATCATGATGCAAAGTGAGTATTATGATGAACCTCATTTGCTGAATTTCAGTCGATTTGGTGCTGAAATACCTTTGGAAGTTGAACTGAATTTTAAACATCTGTGCTTGGTCAATTCAGTCATGGGAGATAATTTTCTTGCAGTGCAAAAATTGATCCCAGTATACGATCGGTTAAGCACTTCAGCAGAATTAATGTTGCCAAAACGGTTATATCGTATGGCACAAATTTCTTTCGAAGAACAATTTAGCTTATCTCAATTGGTAGACTTAGAGCCTGATTTCAATTTACTCAAACAGCATAACGAGCAAACACCGCATTTATTAGGTTTTACACGTTGGATCAAACGAGGGTATTGGCAGTATCAAGATATTTTCAATAAACAAAATTTTTTAAATAAAGATGTGCAGTATTGGGTAGAAGATATAGCGCAACAGTCGCCACTGTTTATACACAAAAGAGCAGTGAATTGGTTATTTAAACAAGATTATCTTGTCATCGACTGGGTAAGTGAAAATTTAAAAGATCCGAATATTCGATTGGCCGTCACCGCTTTAAGTTTTGTGGATTGCTCTAAAGTACATCCGCATGTCATACAACTCTCGATTCAATATTTTGAACAGGTTATCGGTCGTTTATTTATTTCTGAGTGTTTACGTATTTCACAGCAACAAGCATGGTTTGAACTATCTGCTGAGCATCATTCATATGCATTGAATGAGGCACAAAATGCTCAAGATTTTAAAAAATCACAGCCACTCACGGCTTCTATTTTATATCTCAAGGAATGGTTGGACTTGTTATGGTCATTGGATCAGCAAGGATTGAGTTCAGTGAAATATGTCTTTAAACGTATTTCTCAAGTGATGCAGTCTTATATGTTGTTTTTAAATGACTTAGTTAAAGATCTGCCTGATGAAATCATCAAATTTATTGAGCCCTCAACACAACATCAAACGCATTTTCATTTCTTAATGCAGCAGTATCATATCAATCTAGATGAGTTTAGGCAGCGCTTTAAGCATCCAAATTCTCAATATAACCGCAGCAATAGTATTTTTGACTCTTATATCGCAGATTATCTCATTGATTTTTTTCAACAAGATCGAACCATTGCGAAAAACATGACTTGGTCTGCATGGTATCAGCAAGCAATACGTTGGCATCAACATTTACATTATGTTGATACATTGACGACTTTGAAATTGCGACATGCTGAGAGTCATTGGAAACGAGTATCACCGCAAGCAGTTATGTATACAGAGAATTGGAAATTTGAGGAGTTGAATGAATTAGAGCAAATTATTCAAGAGTCTGTAAATTATAAACATTGTCTAGCTTTATCTTATACCCAAAGAATTATTGATGGTGAATATGTGGCGTTCCATATGTCAAATTTACATGATCCCTCACAGCATTTGACACTCGGGTGTTTTTTTAAATTCGATCAGTTGCATTTTGACCAACTGCGTTTGCCCAATAACGAAGTTGCTGATCCTAAGGTTGTGAGGGAAGCTAAAGAGTTTGTACATCAAGTCAATGAAATGTTGATTTGGAATTTTGGAGATCCTGAACAAATCAACAGCTGATGCGCCTTAAATTGACGTATTCAAGCGTTAACATGATCACAAGGCTGATTTTTGGCTTAACTTTTTGATGAAATGTCGTTAGGCTATGAGCGTTCAAATTAGGTTAAGCACATATGAAACAAGAAACTGCACTGAAGTTAATGAAAGCAGGAGAAAATGTCTTTTTGACAGGTTCTGCGGGTGCAGGAAAAACGTATACGCTTAATCAATATATTAATTATCTTAAGGCACGAAAAGTTTCAGTCGCCATTACCGCATCTACAGGCATTGCAGCCACACACATGAATGGGATGACCATTCATACGTGGGCGGGGATCGGGATCAAAGATTTTTTATCAGATGATGATCTAAAGCGCATGAAAGAGCGTAAATATCTCAAAGAGCATTTAGAAAATGCGCAGGTATTGATCATCGATGAGATTTCGATGCTACATGCGAAGCAGCTTAATTTAGTTAATCAAGTGCTTAAGTTTTTTAAAGAGTCTGATGAAGCATTTGGTGGCATACAGGTGATTGCCGCCGGAGATTTCTTCCAGTTACCACCAGTCGGACGCAATGACGAAAAAAATCGAGATAAATTCTGTTTTATGTCCCAGGCTTGGGTAGAAGCGAAATTTCGTGTTTGTTATTTAACTGAACAACATCGACAAGATGACTCAGCCTTGAATGATATTTTGAATGCAATCCGTGCACAAAATATTCAAGCCGAGCATATTCAAGCTTTACAACAAACGCGTGAGCAAGATATTGGTGAAACATTTACACGTTTGTATACCCATAATATGGATGTTGATGCCATTAATTACCGTCATTTAAATGAGATTGATGGGGATGGTCATCAATTTTGTGCACAAATGGATGGTAATGAAAAATTAATAGAGACATTAAAATCTTCCGTACGTGCACCAGAAGAATTGACCTTAAAGAAACATGCCAAAGTCATGTTTGTAAAAAACAATTTTGATGTGGGTTATATCAATGGCAGCCTTGGTGAAGTCATTGGCTTTGAAGAAGTAGATGATCACGGGGTATTACCTAAAGTGAAATTAACAGACGGCATTGTTCTGGTGGTTGAACCTGAAACCTGGTCTGTTGATAATGATGCAGGAAAGACAATCGCGAGTTTTTCCCAAGTTCCTTTGCGGTTAGCTTGGGCGATTACTATTCATAAGTCTCAAGGGATGACTTTATCGGCGGCGGAAATCAATTTGGCGAATACCTTTGAAAAGGGTCAGGGCTATGTCGCCTTATCTCGTTTGAAATCTATTGATGGTCTGAGGTTGCTCGGCTTCAATGAGCAAGCATTAGAATTAGACAGTTTAGCAATTAAAGCCGACCGAAGATTTCAAGAACTCTCTGATGAAGCAGAAGCGCATTTTGGTGATGCTGATTTAGAAGCGCAACATAAGGCATTTATTCGGCACTGTGGTGGCACACTCAATGAGCTTGAGATTAGTCGTAATGAGAAAAAAATTGCCAAAAATGCAGGCAAAGCCAATTATGCCACCGCGACTCTCGATGAAACTCGCGAACTCTTTGAAAATGGTTATGAAATTCAGGATATTGCGGTTGAGCGTGGTTTAACGCCAGCAACCATTATTAACCACTTAGGCAAACTCCATCGTGAGCAGGGGTTAGATATCTCGGTTGCTCATCCTGGGGATGAAGTCGTTGAACAAGTACGTAAAATCTATAAAAAATTACTTAAAAGACAGAGTCCTGAACATTTCGGTGAAGATGGTGCGATCAAGTTGCGTCCGATCGTGGAAAATACCAATCCGCGTATGGGCTATGACCAAGTGAGATTAGCCTTATTATTCATTGAATAATGAGTTACGCATTTGAAATTGATTTTTTAACACACAAGCAAAGGGAATTAAGATGCCACAGATGATCGTTGAGTATTCGGATAATATTCAAAATTTAGATGCGCAAGCGTTACTTTTAGGCTTAAACCACGCTTTATTTGATACAGGTCTAGTGGGGCATCCTTCTGATATCAAATCACGTATTCGTGCTAATAGTGATTTTCTGATTGGTTTTGGCGAAGAGCCTCAAGCCTATATTCATGTTCGTTTAGGGATTATGACGGGGCGTAATGAAGAGCAAAAGAATCTTATTTCAGATCGCTTAAATGAGTATCTTCATAGCTTTAATGGTTATCATGCTCAAGGCTTAACGGTTCAATTGATCATTGAGTTAGCGGAAATGCCAAAAGAGCATTATCGTAAAGGTAGAGTTCAGAAGTAAGACAAAAAAGGCTGAAGTGATCTTCAGCCTTTTGTTATGCAGCAAAAGTCAGTATTTCGATATCTGCACTGTTTTGAATTTTTTCAGCCGAATAGCTATAGAGTTCATCGATAAAAGCGACATTAAAACTTCCGACAGTTTGAGCCTGCGTATAAGCGAGTTTTCCTGCGATAGCAAAGTGTACATGGGCAGCAATACATGCAATGGTTGGGTTTGTTACGCCAGCATAAGCTGCAATTAATGCACCTAAGGCGCATCCTGTAGCGGTAACTTTTGGCTGTAAATACGAACCTCCATTAATTTTAACCATACATCTATATGACTTAGAAAGAATAAAATCAGATTCGCCCGAAATTGCGATACATTCAGAGAAATCTAATAAAGTTTTTGCCTGTTCTACTACGGCAGCGCTATCGAGGGTACTGTCTACACCCTTAGATTGATTTTGTTGTCCTGCTAAGCTCCCAATTTCTGAAGCATTACCTCGGATAATGGTAGGTTTAAACCGCAATAGATCATTTGTAATTTCAGTACGCCATGGCAAAACAGCACTATAGCCAACAGGATCTAATACCCAAGGTATATTTTTTTTGTGAGCAGTTTCTGTGGCAATTTTCATTGCGGCAACTTGTTCTGTATGAGGTGTCCCTAAATTGATACTTAAAGCTTGACTAATACCCACGAAACTTTCAGCTTCAAAAGGATTATCAATCATGGCAGGTGAAGCACCAGCAGCTAACAGTACATTTGCGACATAGTTGGCAGCAACCTGATTGGTCATACAATGCACTAAAGGTCGAGTGGTTTTTAACAGATGCCATGCTTCAATGACCTGTTTAAGAATCTCTTGGGTTTGAACCTCAATATCTTTTGGAGCATTTGCTATCAAGTTTTCTGGATGATTCATAGTCGTTCGCTAGCGTGTAAAATAGTGGTCTTGGTGATTGCAATTACGACAAATTAAACTGACATAGTCATCTGCGTCATAATCCACAGTAAGTTCATTCGAGCCACAATTCATACAACGTTTTTGTGAGTAGAAATTTAAACGTGGCTCGATTTTACTCCACGATCGCCAAACAGGTTGAAAAAAGATTGATTCATCATAGCCTAGAAAATGAAAAAATAAGATTTCGCTCATTTTACTTAAAGGTAAGTTAGGTAGCCTTGGCAGTGTTGAGGTTTCCCATTTTTCAGCTAAAGAACGTTCACGATATTGCTGTAAGGTCTTTTTTAAAAGGTTGGTATTGATAAAATTTTCATTACGGGCTTGGAGTGCTTTCTGATGGTGCAAATACTCAAGCGCAGTTTGAACTAAATAATAGATTTGACCCACAGCAAGAGAGTCTAATAATCTAAAACAAAAGGTTTGAAAACTCTGATTTCCAGCAATTTGAACGCCCCAAGTACGACAGTAGTATTGCGCAAATTGAATAATTTCTTGGTACAACAGAGTATAGAGTGCACTTTTGACTTCATCACTATTTTTAAATGGTACACCTTGGCTCAGATTTTCATAAAAGAGCTGACGTAACGCTTGAGTAATACTAAACAAGCTCGGCTCAGAATAGCCGTCAAGACGGACATTAATATAGTATTGACTGAGTTCACTCGAAAAGTCACGTGGGACAAGAATATTGTCTTTCAAAAGTTGTTTCATCAAATGATTTTGAAATAAATAACTTGGGGTAATGGTATGATATTTAATATTTTCCCAATCGATGAATTCTTGATGTTGGGTATGCTCATGGACTTGTTGATCTAATATTGAGAGTAAAAACAACTTGTGCATAAAGCTCAGTTGATGCAAATCGAGTTCTTGTATGTCTTTATTCTTCGATGCAATCTTACGTTGTTCTTGAATGCGAGTTTCCTGCATCAATTTCTTTCGTTTTGCTGTGCAGCGCTCACAATGGCAGTTGCGGTTTTCATCTTGAAAGACTTGATGGTGGCAATGGGAACATTGATGGAATAGGATTTCTTTATCAAATTCTTCTGCTTCAATAAAGTACATACTGGCCTGACAAAGTGGACAGAAACTACTTTCATCAGCATTTTTTTGGAGAATTTGCAACATGGCAGCACTTTAATTTCAAGATGAAAGAATTATACACACGATTGTTCAACATCGCTTGATTGAGTCAGTATTGAAAACAAATCTGACTGGTGTTGCGATCAATAAAATAAGCAGGTGAATGCCTGCTTATGTGAAATATATGAATAGATCGAACAGGAAAATCATTTCCTCAAGTGTTAGATCGACCTAGATAGAGGATTTAATAGGTTAAAGGGCAAGGGAGCTCTGAATCGGAAAAATGTTGCATTTTAGCTTGGATCAGTACCTGAGATTTCTTTTGAGATAATCTCTTGATTCCGAGTGCATCATAGTTTTTCAATACAGCTGTGACTTCTGATGTTTCAATAGGCATTCCCTCACTGGTTAAAAATGCTGCAATCACGCGATGATCAATTTTAGCAGCATCCATCATCTGCATGGTTTTGATGTTTTCTACTCTGACTATGTGGTCCCTGATGAGCATATTTGACCTCATTTATGATTTATAAGTTTTTTGATGATTACCGCTCTTAAACTGAAGCAATAATTATGCTTGAAAATAAAGAAGTGAATTTTTGTTACATTTCTATTGTGTATAGACAAGATAATTGAAGTGGGTGATAAAGAAACAAACTGTTGTTAATACAAATAAATTAAATTGAAAAAAACATGAATAGACCCATATTAAATAGAGCGTCAAACACAGACAATTCGTCAATTTTGACCTATGATCAATTGACTTCACATAAAAGCATAATCGCTGTAAAGAACAGCTTATAGGACGAGTTATGAATATCGCGGCAAATCCAGTGATCGAAGCAGATCAAACGATTTTTTTGAAAGATTATCAGAAGCCAGCATTTGTCGTGGATTCGATTGATTTAAATATCCAAGTCTATGACGATCATACGATGGTGACAGGCACACTAAAAATGCAACGTCAGACTGAAGGTGATTTGGTTTTGCTTGGTCGTGATCTTGAGTTGAAGTCAATTACACTGAATGGTCAAGAGTTAAATTCTTCGCAATATTATCTAGATGATGAACAATTGGTGATTAAAGCTGTACCTGATGATGCATGCATCGTTACAGTCGTTAAAATTCATCCTGAATCAAACACACAACTTGAAGGTTTATACCAAGCAGCATCTGATCTGTTTGTTACACAGAACGAACCAGAAGGCTTTCGTAAAATTACGTTCTATCCAGACCGTCCAGATGTGCTGTCTGTTTTCACAACACGTGTCGAAGCGGATAAGAAATTTCCAGTCCTACTGGCGAATGGTAATTTAATTGAAGCGGGTGAAGTGGGCGAAGGACGTCATTATACCATTTGGCAAGATCCAACCAAGAAACCAGCCTATCTCTTTGCATGTGTCATTGGAGACTTAGCGGTATTAAAAGATCGTTACGTCACGTCTGAAGGTCGTGACGTAGCTCTAGAAATTTATGCTGAAGAAAAAGATATTCCGAAGTGCCATATTGCCATGGAAGCACTTAAACATTCTATGCGTTGGGATGAAGAACACTATGGATTACCTTATGATTTAGACAATTATATGATTGTCGCGACCAGTGCATTCAATATGGGTGCAATGGAAAACAAAGGGCTTAATATTTTTAACACATCATGTGTTTTAGCTGATGAAGAATACACGACTGATGCTGCGATTATGCGTGTTCAATCTGTTATCGCTCATGAATATTTCCATAACTGGACGGGTAATCGTATTACTTGCCGAGACTGGTTCCAACTTTGTCTGAAAGAAGGTTTAACCGTTTTCCGTGATCAATCTTTTTCTGAGGATTTGCAGTCTGCTGCTGTTCAACGAATTGATGATGTGGCAGTGCTTAAAGCGCATCAATTCCCTGAGGATTCAGGCCCATTGTCTCATCCTCCACGTCCAGATCATTTCGTAGAAATTAATAACTTCTATACAGCGACTGTGTATGAAAAAGGTGCAGAAATTAACCGCATGATGGCGACTTTATTAGGTAAAGAAAAATTCCGTAAAGGAACGGATGAGTATTTCCGTCGCCATGATGGTCAAGCTGTGACTGTGGAAGATTGGGTTGCTGCATTATCAGCAGGTTCTGGTGTGGATTTATCAGGATTTTTAACTTGGTATAACCAACCGGGTACACCTAAGCTTGAAGCCAAAGGTGAGTATGATGCTGAGCAGAAAACTTATCGTTTGAATTTTAAGCAAAGTTTAAAACCACATCCAAAATATCCAAACTTAAAAGCGGTTCCAATTCCTGTCGCTTTGGCTTTGTTTGATGAACACACTGGTGAGCAACTTCAACTTGAATGCTCGGCTTTGGTTGAAGATCAAGTCAAAGATGGTGTTTACTTATTCACGAATGATGAAGCAACGATCGAGTTTAAAAATGTGGTGAAGGTGCCTGTAATTTCACTATTACGAAATTTCTCTGCACCCGTGAATTTAGAGTTTAATTATACTGATGAACAGCTTGCGTTCTTATTACAGTACGAAACCAATGGCTTTAATCAGTGGCAAGCGACGCAAACATTGCTTGAGCGCATCTTATTAAATGACCAACCTGCTGATATATATATTGAAGCAATGTTAAAAACGCTACCTAGAGTAATTCAGCAAGATCCGCTGTTAGCTTCACGTTTATTTGATGTTCCGAGTGAAGGTTATTTGGGTAGCCGTATTGACCACGATTATCAACCGACAGCGATCTATGAAAAGCGTAATGCTCTATTAGATACTTTGTCTCGCCGTTTAGGTGATTTTGCTAAAGAGACCTATTTATCCTTAGATCCAGCAACACAGTCAGATTTTTCCCAAGCTATGGGTACACGTGCTTTAAAGAACATCATGCTTTCTTTTATTGCGCGTCAAGGAGATGAAGCTGCATTTGACTTAGCTGAGCAACAGTATCGTCAAACACGTAATATGTCTGAACGTTTAGGTGCTTTAAAAGTATTAGTGTGGAATGATGCACCGCAAGCTGTTGAGATTTTAGAAGATTTCTATGCGCGTTTTAAAGATGAAGCTCTATCAATGGATCAGTGGTTTATGATCCAAGCAGCTCATCCGAAAGCGACAGCAGAGACGATTCAAAAACTGACATCACATGCTGATTACGATCTTAAAGTACCTAATCGAATCCGTGCTGTAACTGGTGGTTTAAATTCAAACCCTGTGAATACTTGGAGTTTTGGGGTAGATCACATTATTCAGTTGGCTCAATATTTGGATGAAAAGAATCCGATTGTAGGCTCACGTTTGTTACAACTTTTGTCACGTTGGTACACGTTAGCCCAACCTCAACAAGCCGAAGTCAAAGCGAAACTCGAAGCATTGAAACCTATCGTGAAATCTAAAAATGTATCGGAAACTTTAAATAGTATGCTTGCTGTTTAAATCACAAATAAAAAACCAGTGCAATGCACTGGTTTTTTTTGACTCAACAGAATCAAGCTTGCATGGTCATTAGACTTGCATTACCACCTGCAGCTGCGGTATTAATACTAATTGCACGTTCAATAAAGAAGCGTTCTAAAGGAATGTCATAATTACTAGGCTCTAGATGTGTAATTCCGATGATCGGACCTTGTCGCTGAGCCACTTTATCTTGCAATTTTAACAGTTGATTTTTGGTGCCATGATGTAGAATTGCATCAAAACTACCTGTCTCAATATCAGCAATGATGGCGATACGTTGAGCGACTTCTTTAGGCATAGACGGTAAGTATTTTAAAACAAACGTATTCTCACCTAGAACAGTTGGCTGAGAGCCAACCGCGAGAATGGCATGAAGTTGATGAATCTGATCTATTTCTTGATCTGCCAAGCTTAAAACACGATGTCTCGGTAACACAACATATTGATTACTTTCACCTGTTGGTCCTTGTAATTCATAGCTATGTCCGACACAACTTGGTTGCAACGCCTTCATTTGATAATGCGGAAATGACTTATTGACCCAATCTTTATATTGATTCAATAAATTTTGATGTTCAGTCAATTCAACGCCTTGGCTCGTTGCATAAGGTTGTGCAATTTTTTTATGTGTACATTCATGCATTAATCGATAAATGTACATTGGTCCACCAGCTTTTGGACCTGTACCAGATAAACCTTCTCCACCGAAGGGTTGTACACCCACAACAGCACCTACAATGTTGCGGTTAATATAGAGATTTCCAACTTCTGCTTTTGAAATTACGGTTTGTATGGTTTCATCGATACGCGTGTGTAAGCCCATAGTCAAACCATAGCCTTTGGCATTGATTTGATCAATAAGTCGATCAAGTTCGCCATATTTATAAGTAATGACATGCAGTACTGGACCAAAAACTTCACGTTCAAGATCATCTAAATGTGGTAACTCAATCAAAGTCGGCTTAACAAATGTGCCTTGATTGAGGTGGGAATCATCCTGATCCCGCATGAGTTGTTGAACAGGATAACCCAAAGATTTCATTTTATTGATATGTTGATCAATGGTTTGTTTTGCTTCGCGATCAATTACAGGACCGATATCAGTTTTTAATAAACTTGGAATACCCACACGCAATTGCTTCATCGCACCTTTGAGCATTTTGATCACGGTATGCGCATTATCTTCTTGAACACATAAAATTCGCAGTGCTGAACAACGTTGACCTGCACTATCAAATGCTGAGCTGACAACATCTAATACCACTTGTTCAGTCAGGGCAGAAGAATCTACGATCATGGCATTTTGACCGCCAGTCTCTGCAATGAGAGGTATTGATTGACCAAATTGATTCAGTCGTTTTGAAACGGTTTTCTGCAAAATTTTCGCAACCTCAGTGGACCCTGTAAACATAATGCCTTGAATACGATGATCACTACTGAGTTGTGCACCCACTGTTTCACCACGTCCTGGCAAGAGTTGTAAGACAGATTGTGGTACGCCAGATTCCCAAAGAATCTGAACTGCAATTGAGGCAATTAAAGGAGTCTGCTCCGCTGGTTTGGCGATTACAGTATTCCCTGTTACAAGTGCCGCCGCGATTTGACCTGTAAAAATTGCCAATGGGAAGTTCCAAGGACTAATACACAGTACTGTACCTAAGGGTTGAATAACGGCTTTGTGTTCTAGATCTTTCACTTGTGCTGCGTAGTAGCGTAAGAAATCTACTGCTTCGCGTACTTCAGCAATCGCATTGGCAAATGTTTTACCGCTTTCGCGACTGAGCAGAACCATTAGCTCTTCAAGTCGAGACTCCATCACATTGGATGCTGTAATTAAATATTCTGCACGTTGATCTTTTTCTAAATTTTGCCAATCCTGCTGTGCTTCAGTCGCATTAACTAACGCCATTTCCACTTGCATGGCATGAGTCTCCGTCACTTCACCGACAATATCTTGATGGTTCGCAGGATTGAGAATTGCCATTGACTCTGTATCGTGTACGGATTCATCTAATCTCAGACCCATTGGGGTGGCTTTAATTTGAACTTTAGACCATTGTTGATAAGTATGATTCAAATGTTCAAGGTCTTGGTCATTTGCAAGATCAATTCCAAGAGAGTTAGGGCGATGATCAGCATATAAATGTTTCGGATATGGAATAGCAGGGTGCTTTAATCCAACTTTGCCTTCGATTCGACTTGTGACATCAATGGTTTGATGTGGATTTTCAATCAACTCATCAATTTTGAGTGTTTTATCAGCAATACGATTTACAAAAGACGTGTTTGCCCCATTTTCAAGCAATCGTCTAACCAAATAAGCCAAAAGGGTTTCGTGATTTCCGACAGGTGCATAAATTCGGCAAGGTACGCCAAGTTTATCATCTGCTTTAGAACCGACGACTTGTTCATAAAGTGGTTCACCCATGCCATGTAAACATTGGAATTCGTATTGTCCCTTATAATATTGTTCAGGATTTGCCAAATGATAAATAGTGGCTAAGGTTTGTGCATTATGTGTTGCGAATTGTGGATAAATAAAGTCTGGTTCGGCTAAAAGTTTGCGAGCACATGCAATATAAGATAAATCTGTGTGCACTTTTCGAGTAAAGACAGGATAATCGGTCATGCCTTCAACTTGTGCTTTCTTAATTTCACTGTCCCAATAGGCGCCTTTGACTAAACGAATCATTAAACGTTTTTGACTACGCTTAGCTAAATCAATGATGTAATCGACCACGTAAAAACATCTTTTTTGATAAGCTTGAATCACAAATCCAATGCCTTTCCAGCCATTCAATTTTGGTTCGAAACATAAGCGTTCAAGAAGTTCCAATGAAATTTCCAGCCGATCAGTTTCTTCAGCATCGATATTTAGACCAATATCATATTGTTTCGCTAGAACCGCTAAATTAAAGACTTTGTGATAAAGCTCATCGTGTACACGGTCAATTTGCGAGCGTTGATAACGTGAATGAAGCGCCGAAAGTTTGATTGAGATCCCAGGGCCTTCGTAAACATCTTTGTTGGATGATGCCTTACCAATCGCATGAATCGCATTTGTATAATCTTGATAATAGCGCTCTGCATCATGATCTGTAAGCGCTGCTTCACCTAACATATCATATGAGTAACGAAAGCCTTGTTCTTCTAATCGTTCGGCATTATTTAACGCCTCATCAATGGTTTCACCTGTCACAAACTGTTCACCCATCATACGCATAGCAACATCAACGGCTTTACGAATAATGCCACGACCACTTCGTGCCAAGATGCCTGTGAGAAGACCAGATAGACTATTTGCTTTAGGTGTTTCCATTAACTTACCAGTTAACATTAAGCCCCATGCTGCCGCGTTTACAAACATTAGGCTGCTTTGACCTAAATGATCTTTCCAATTACCTTGGTTGATTTTGTCTTTGATCAATAAGTCACGTGTTGCTTTATCAGGGATACGTAACAGCGCTTCAGCTAAACACATGAGCGCAATACCTTCTTGTGAAGATAATGAAAATTCTTGTAATAAACCCTGTACAATGCCTGCTTTGCCCGCTGACCCTTTACGTTCACGTAATGAATGCGCTAAATTGAAGGCTAATTGATAAATTTTGTCTGAAATTTCTTGATCAATCTCGGTCTGTTCGAGAAGTGTTTCGACACATTCAGATTCATCACGGCGCCATGCACGATTTATTTCTAATTCTAGATCTGATTTATCTTTAAATTCAGTAATGTCTTGAATGTCTATTGGGCGAGAAAGGGGTGAGCTAAGTTGTTCCATGAGATATACGCCAGCGTCCTGTGACAATGAAATAGATTTATCTTTAAGGTTTATTTAATTTATAATTACAGAAAATATGGTGCATAACTCACTATAATTAGAGTTAAATTTAGAGAATAATTCGCATGCAGACTCAAATGATGACCTTGGATCGTACAGATTTAAAAATTTTAGATATCTTGCAAAAAGATGGGCGTCTATCAAATATAAAACTTGCTGAAATGGTCAATCTTTCTCCCACAGCAGCGCTTGCTCGAGTACAAAAACTAACCAAAGATGGATATATTACAGGTTATGAAGCCAAGTTAAATCCAGATCTGCTGAATCGAAGTTTTGTGGTATTTGTCGAAATTTTATTAGATAAAACAACTCCAAATGTATTAGAAGAATTTTCTGATGCAGTCAGAAGTTACCCTGAAATTGTTGAATGTCACATGATCAGCGGTGGGTTTGATTTTGTAGTTAAAATTCGTTGCGCCAACATGGAAGAGTTTCGTAAGATCTCTGGACAGGTTTTATGGCAACTGCCTGGCATCAAAGAAACCCGTAGCTATCCAGTGATGGAAGTTATTAAGGAATCTTCGCAAGTGCAACTTAAGCAAACATTTAAAAAGTAAATGTATAAGAAAGGGGCTATAAGCCCCTTAATTTTTTATTTCTCATTACCTTCCATTTTTGATTTCTTGCATTTCAATTTCATATTTCTGTTGAGCTTCATCAAAACGGTCAGTCACATCTTGCGCTGGCGGGCGGCCTAATAAACTCACCACCATAATACTCACCCAAGATAAAATAAAGCCAGGAATGATTTCATAGACGCCAGTATCAGCCATGGTGTTTTTCCATACAATGACGGTAACAGCACCAACAATCATACCTGCCAATGCACCATTGATGGTCATTCGCTTCCAGAAGAGAGAAAGGATAATCAGTGGTCCAAATGCTGCACCAAAGCCAGCCCATGCATAAGCAACTAAACCGAGTACCTTGCTGTTCGGATTCATTGCAAGGAAGATCGCCATAATCGCAACGATTAATACCATCAAACGACCTACCCAAACCAGCTCGGTTTGTGAGGCAGATTTACGAATAAATGCTTTGTATAAGTCTTCTGTAAGCGTGGTAGAGCATACCAATAGTTGGCAGCTTAGGGTACTCATTACTGCAGCAAGAATCGCTGCAAGAATCACTCCTGCAACCCATGGATTAAATAAAATTTTAGTTAATTCCATAAAAACAGTTTCAGGATTTGCATTGACTGCAGCACTGAGTTGAGGAAACGTATCAAAGTAAGCGATTCCGAAATAACCGACAGCGACTGCACCACCAAGACATAGAATCATCCATGTCATTCCAATTCGACGTGCTGCTGGAATAGACTTCACGGAATCTGCTGCCATAAAGCGCACAAGAATATGTGGTTGACCAAAGTAGCCAAGTCCCCATGCCATTGAAGATAAAATTGCTACAGTGCTGAGATCTGAAAGTAAATTATTCGCTAATGGGTGTGCGGATTCCACAATGACACTAACTTGCTGAGCATTTTCACCAATGGCTAAATAAGTCATTACTGGAGCAAGTAAAAGCGCAAAGATCATCAGGCCTGCTTGGAATGTATCTGTCCAACTGATGGCTAAAAAACCACCAATACAGACATAACTAATCGTTGCTACTGCTCCAATCCACAGGGCTGTGTTGTAATCCCAACCAAATAGGCTTTCAAATAAACGTGCACCTGCGACCATGCCAGAGGCACAATAAATTGCAAAGAAAATCAAAATTACAAAAGCTGAGATGATACGAAGAACTTTTTTCCGATCACCAAAGCGGCTGGTGAAATAGTCGGGGAGAGTCAATGCGTTATGTTGTATTTCGGTATGAACACGTAGACGACCCGCGACCAACAGCCAGTTCAACCAAGCACCGATAATTAAACCAATGGCAATCCAAGCTTCGGATAAACCTGAGAGATAAATTGCACCAGGTAGGCCCATGAGTAACCAGCCACTCATATCTGATGCACCTGCGGATAATGCAGTGACGACACTGCCTAAACTCCGACCACCTAAAATATAATCATCAAAATTATTCGTGGCTTTGTAGGCATAAAGCCCAATGCCAAGCATCGCCACAATATAAAAAATAAATGTGATTAGCGTAGGATTTAATTGGCTCATTGCTATGCCATCCTTTGTCTGTCCTAAATGACCATCTTTCCGAGATGAATTTTTAATCGAATTATTCGAGGAGCTGATTCAAGCACGTTTTGAAAATTACGCTCTGTTACATTTGAGTGAGATTTATAGTTGTTTAGTGAAACTGAATGTAATTTTGGTTACAAAGACTATTTTTTCAAAAAAGTTTACTTTGAGGTTTAAAACAATTCTATAAATGATTATTTTTAACATAAAGTTACATTTGTCACTTAAACAGCGAAGTTGTAATTTTTTATTGCATAAAGAAGTATTAAATCAATAGTGAAAATAAGCATGAAGCCTATTATCGATATTGCACGATAATGGTGCATTATTGTTGAGTAATAAAAGTGTCTACGGTTCAATTTGATAAAACAAGAATAGAGCATGATCTGCTCGGTGAAAAAGCGGTTCCTTTCGATCGTTACTATGGGATTCATACCCTGCGTGCGATGGAGAATTTTCAGATTTCGCATCAACAAATAGGTGAAAACATACATTTTATTCGTGCATTGGCACAGGTAAAAAAAGCATCAGCACAGACAAATTTAAAATTTTCCAAATTGAGTCAAGATGTCAGCCAAGCGATTCAATGGGCTTGTGATCAACTGATTGAGCAGCCTGAAAGTTGGAAATCATCATTTCCAATTGATATTTATCAGGGTGGGGCTGGAACTTCTATTAATATGAATAGTAATGAAGTGGTGGCTAACCTTGCACTCGAGCATCTCGGCTTGCCTAAAGGTCAATATGATGTAATTCATCCAAACGACCATGTGAATAAATCGCAATCGACCAATGATGTTTATCCAACTGCATTGAGACTAGCAACATATTACAGTTTAGAAGATTTATTGTCTCAAGTTCGCTCATTAATCGCTGCTATTGAGATCAAAGCATCTGAATTTCAACACGTAATTAAAATGGGGCGAACTCAACTCCAAGATGCTGTACCCATGACACTCGGACAAGAGTTTCGTGCATTTGCGACGCTATTAAAAGAAGACTATCGCCTCATCCAAAAGATGCGTCATTTACTGCTAGAAATAAATTTGGGTGCGACTGCGATTGGAACGGGTGTGAACACACCTCATGGATATGCACTAGAAGTGGTTCAAACGCTTTCTCAAATTACTGGATTGAAATTACAAGGTGCTGAAGACTATGTTGAAGCCACCAGTGATTGTGGCGTATTTATTATTCTATCAAGTACTTTAAAGCGTTTAGCCGTCAAGCTCTCAAAAATTTGTAATGACCTGCGCTTATTAAGTTCAGGGCCTCGTACGGGATTAGCTGAAATTAGATTACCTGAATTACAAGCTGGCTCATCCATTATGCCTGCGAAAATCAATCCAGTTATTCCTGAAGTAGTGAATCAAATTGCTTTTAAAGTCATTGGTAATGATTTGACAGTGACCATGGCAGCTGAAGCGGGGCAATTACAATTAAATGTCATGGAACCTGTAATTGCACTGACCATAAATGAATCAACCAATTTATTAATTCAAGCAATGCAAACACTGGAAAACAAGTGTATTCAAGGTATTACTGCAAATGAACAGTCTTGTTACGATGCAGTGATGCGAAGTGTTGGTATCGTCACATTATTAGATCCGATCTTAGGTCATGCCAAATGTGATGAAATTGGGAAGGTTTGTCTTGCAGAAAATAAAACCATTCAGCAAGTTGTCATTGAGCAGAATCTTTTGACGCAAGAGCAGTTAAATCAAATTTTCTCTTTTGAAAATTTAGTGTCTGAGATCGCTGGTCATGTTGTCGATGATATGAACATGGACAAAGTAAGCTAATAGAGTAGGTAGAATCTGAAAGTCAATTGAATATGAATTGATGGCATATTTCATTCAATGAGGTATGCCATTTTCATTGAAACTTTTAAGTATAATTTCTTAATTGAATGTTTATAATAATTAAAATTTTGAGCCATCAATACAAACATTATAATTTAGAGAAAATGAATGAAAAGAATAGTAATAAGCACGCTGCTGTGTTCGATGATGCTGGCATCCTGTTCAAAAAAATAGAGGAACACTCTGCTGAAGCAGTTCAAGAAAACACTGCTGATACGCAAGTTGATATGCAAGAAGCGGCTGAACCAAATACTTTGCCCGTCCAGGAGTAAAAACCTGAGGTCATATTAAATCAAGAGGTTAATTCGGTTGATTTTACTCGTCGTATGGTTCGAGAGGCGCAAGTTAACTTTACCGTTAAAGATGTGGTGAAAAGCAGTTTAGAGATTGAAAAAATAACCCTTCAAGCAGGCGGATTTATTGAAAGAAAAGATATTGATTTCAATGTGGTTGATCTTAAACGTCAGAATATTTCAGAAGGTAAAGTAAAAGTATTTGAAAAAGTTGAACCTATATCTTTTATGGTGCTACGTGTACCGAGTGAGCGTGCCCCACATGTTGTTAATTAACTTTTACCTTTAATGTTTTTTCTGAATCAGCAACGCTATAGTGCACAACGTTTTGAATTGAAGCTTCTTCAAGAAAAAATGAATCAAGCACAGACTATTTCAAGTCAAGCACGACCAGCTCATTTGAATGAAATCACACGGCTCACTCAACTCGAAGTTCAAGACCGTGTTAAATTCAGTACGATCAGTTTACAACTGAATCAACCAACACTGGTCCGAGAAAGGGTTGATATTGATATTGATGCAGTGGCGCGATTAAATGGTGATCACTTTATTCAGCGTGCTTGGAATAGCATCAAATATGGCTGGCAATTTGTGCTCGATCTTTTGGTGTTTTTATTAATGATTTGGCCTTTTTATTTGATTGTCTTAATTGGCTTCTTGTTATATCGATGGTTAAAACCTTATTTTGATAAACTCAAATAAGCCCATGCCTCAATTTGGCTGAACTGAAGAAAGAAGTTTAGCCAAATCTTGCATTCCTTCGGTTGCTGATTTTGAGATACATGTATAGTGTTGTGGCACACGGCCGAGATCGGCTTTAGGGTCGATATAATACGCATCACAGCTTGGTGAAATACTGTGTACTAAGCTTGCAACAGGATAAACAGCTAAGCTTGTTCCAATCACAACAAAGATTTCAGCTTGCTGGCAAATCACTTCTGCTTCTTCAAAAGCGGGAACGGATTCACCAAACCATACGACATGTGGACGAAGCGGATATCCAGCGTCACAGAAGTCACGAGAAATATCCAGTTCAGTACCTTCAATTGTGTAAAATTTGTCTGTGAATTGAGCATCTGGCCCTGAGGTTTTTGCCAGTCTTATATTTCCATGGAGATGTAGTACTTTTTTGCTTCCAGCTCGTTCATGTAAGTCATCAATATTCTGCGTGATCACATGTACATCATAATGTTGTTCAAGTGCTGCAATCGCAAGATGTGCTGCATTAGGTTCAGATGCTAAAATTTTTTTTCGCCGTTCATTGTAAAAGCGCTGTACTAAAACAGGATTGTTACGCCAAGCTTCGGGCGTTGCGACATCTTCTATGCGATGGTTTTCCCAAAGTCCATCGCTATCTCGAAATGTATTGATACCACTTTCAGCACTCATACCAGCACCCGAAAAAATCACAAGCTTTGTTTTAGACTGATTCATCCAATCTCCATCCTATTGATTTTATGCCCACGTATGACGTCTGGATCAACTTAATATTCAAATATTCATTAGAGCTAATATAGTTTGATTCAGAAATTTAGAAATTTCTTGTGCGAATTTAATGGGTTCATTGATCAAAGGCGTATGCCCTGAGCGCTCAAACAGTACGATACGATGATTTTTAACCGATTCAGCAATGAGCTTTTGCCCTTGCGCTGGATAGAGTGCGGATTTAGCGCCGATAAAAAAAGTTGCTGGACATTCTAACTTTGAGATCGCCGCTCTGTAATCTTCTTTATGCTTTAGATAGTTGTCAATGTACCAACGCATATAGTCGAGACGTTGCATAGGGAGGATTAACTTTTGAATTTTCGGTTGATTGAGTGTTGTTTTAAAAATTTTAGCGCTCAATTGATGATTATCTTGTAAAGATAAAAATTTAACCCAAAGCTCGACTAATTCGCGGCTTAAGTGAGTAGGTAATTCACTCAGGTTTTGATAATTTTCATGTTGATGTAAAAAAGAAGAAAGTTCGATGAGTAGCTTTTTGAACTCTGGATAGCGATCGCCCAATAGCCCGAAACTCCAAGTTTCATCAGAAGGTATTTTAGAGGTTTGATCAATATGCAAGTATGCTTGGATTTGATCAGCAAATTGACCATATTGCATACCATGCATGGCAGTAGTTGCCCCCATAGAATAAGCAATCACTCTATATTGTTGTCTAGGGCGTTGACTGATCAATGCCTGAATATCGTTCCAGTGACTTGAAATAGCATCAGTATCTGGAATTTTACAATGCTTAGACCCACCAAAACCCCGCCAGTCAGGAATAATGAATTTATATTTCTTTAAATTAAATGCAAAAAAAGGAATCCATTGCCAACTTTGCATTCCTAAACCAGATAGCACCAAAACAGGTTCACCTTGACCAATTTCACGAACATATAATTTTTCGTCATCTTGCATAGTATAAAATGGCATAGATATATCCTTTATTTTGTATTCATTATTTTCAATTGTGGAATTACACGTTCTAACCAACTGATCCAACCTTGCTCTAATTCAATGCCTAATTGAAGAATCATTTTGTGAATATAGAGTGTACGGTCATCATTATCTTTATTAGCAAAATCTTTATCGTAAATCGCTTGATATATTTTTAACTTATTTTTATGAATCTCTAAATGAGATTCCAATTCTTTCAACACATTATTACCACCTAGTTGTGCTTCAGCTCTTAAACGCACCATCAATTCTTCTCTGAGTTGGGCAGGCTCACTATGCTGTACCATCCAATTGGCAAGTTCAGTTCGACCTAGAGCATCAACTTTATATTTTTTCTTTCTCGAGTTGGGATCACCTTCATCAATAGTCGAAATCCAACCTTTTTTTTGCATAGCATTGAGTTCACGATAGATTTGTTGATGAGTTGCATTCCAAAAGAATCCCATAGAACGGTCAAAGCGACGCGCAAGTTCAATACCTGTACTTGGTTTTTCAATGAGACTGGTCAACAAAACATGTGCTAAAGACATAAATCATATATCGTAAAATCTTGAATCAACTTTATTATGCAACATGTTGCATAAAAAGCAAAATTAGAATATATATTTATGCAACAAGTTGCATGAAGCACACAATAATAGCAAGCAAACGCGAGCCATGAGGTCAGAATGTCAAATTATCCAAACTTACTTGCACCACTAGATTTAGGTTTTACCACTTTAAAAAATCGTGTATTGATGGGTTCAATGCACGTAGGTTTAGAAGAGGTTGAAGGTGGCTATGAACGTATGGCCGCATTTTATGCTGAGCGTGCTCAAGGACAGGTCGGTCTTATCGTGACGGGGGGAATTTCACCCAACGATGCTGGTGTGACTTTTGCTGGAGGGTCAAAATTAGACTCGATTGCTAAAGCTGAGAAACATAAAATCATTACGCAAGCGGTACATGATGCTGGTGGTAAGATTGCAATGCAGATTTTGCATACTGGTCGATATTCATATCAGCCTGAAAATGTTGCACCATCAGCAATTCAGGCACCAATTAATCCAGTTAAACCTCATGCTTTAAGCTCGGCTGAAGTTCATCAAACCATTGATGATTTTGCCAACTGTGCAAAGCTGGCTCAATATGCAGGTTATGATGGTGTTGAGATTATGGGGTCTGAAGGTTACCTCATCAATGAGTTTATCGCAGCACGTACCAATCACCGTGATGACGAATGGGGTGGGAGTTATGAAAACCGCATTCGTTTGCCGATTGAAATTGTAAAACGTACCCGTGCAGAGGTGGGTGAAAACTTTATTATCATTTATAGACTTTCGATGCTCGACTTGGTTGAGGGCGGTTCAACGCTTGAGGAGGTCATCCATCTTGCAAAAGAAATTGAGAAAGCCGGCGCGACTATCATTAATACAGGTATTGGTTGGCATGAAGCGCGTATACCCACGATTGCAACGAAAGTACCTCGAGCAGCATTTACATGGGTGACAGAAAAGCTAAAAGGTGAAGTTAAGATTCCATTGATTACCTCAAATCGTATCAATACCCCTGAAATGGCTGAACACGTGTTAGCTTCAGGTCATGCAGATATGATTTCTATGGCTCGCCCAATGCTTGCAGATGCAGAATTTGTACTAAAAGCTGAACAGGGTAGAAGTGACGAAATCAACACGTGTATTGGCTGTAACCAAGCGTGTTTGGATCATATTTTTTCACTCAGAATTGCGTCATGCTTGGTTAATCCACGTGCATGCCATGAAACTGAACTCATTTTTAAAGAAACCCATACGCCTAAAAAAATTGCTGTCATTGGTGCAGGTCCTGCAGGATTGAGTTTTGCTACTTATGCAGCTGACCGTGGTCATCAGGTCACCATTTTTGAAGCAGCCGATCAAATTGGGGGGCAATTTAATATTGCAAAAACGATTCCAGGAAAGGAGGAGTTTTATGAGACATTGCGTTACTTTAAGCGAAAAATTGAGTTGCAGCCTTTAATTCAATTAAAACTTAACCATACTGCAACTTTTGAAGAGCTCAATACAGATCAGTTTGATGAAATTGTAGTCGCTACAGGTGTGACACCTCGACATTTAGATATTGAAGGAATTGATCATCCAAAAGTGTTGTCTTATATCGAAGTTTTAAGAGAGAAAAAACCAGTCGGACAGCGTGTTGCGATTATTGGTGCTGGTGGTATTGGTTTTGATACTGCTGAGTATCTAACCCATGAGGGGGAAAGTGGAAGCTTGAATCCTCAAAAATTTTATGATGAATGGGGAATTGATACATCATATTCTAATGTAGGAGGTTTAAAACCTGCTCAAGTAGAACAGCCATCACGTGAAATCTACTTATTACAACGTAAAGCCACTTCAGTTGGTGCAGGCTTGGGTAAAACGACGGGTTGGATTCATCGTACTGGATTAAAAAATCGCGAAGTAAAAATGATTCCAGGTGCAACGTATAACAAGATTGATGACCAAGGTTTACATATCACAATCAATGAACAAACTACCGTATTAGACGTGGATCATGTGGTGATTTGTGCAGGTCAAGAATCATATACGGCTATGTTTGATCAACTCGAGCAGGTAGGTAAAAAAGTTCATTTAATTGGTGGGGCGAAAGAGGCGGGTGAGCTAGATGCAAAACGTGCGATTCGTCAAGGCGCTGAATTGGCTGCCAAGATTTAAGCCAGAAAATTTCTCTCCTGTATTCTAGATGAAAGTGCAAGAAGAGGATTTGGAGAGGGTACTTAATTGAATGAGACCTCTCCTTGACGCAGTATTCTCCCTTTTCTTCTAAAAGATTGGACTGATACAACAAAAAGGACATAAAAATGACACTCGAAACCACACAAAAATCTATTCAACGTTGGCACCATATGCTTGAAACGCGTGATTTAAGTCTATTGAATGAGCTTTTGTCTGAAGAAGTCGTATTTAAATCACCCGTCGCATTTAAGCCTTATCCAGGCAAACAAGTTGTTACTTTTATTTTGACCAATGTGATTGAGATCTTTGAAAATTTTCGTTATCACCGTGAGTTCTATACAGCAGATGGGCTCAGTGTTGTGCTTGAATTTTCCGCAAATGTGGGTGAAAAAACATTAAAAGGCATTGATATGATCCAGTTTAATGAGCAAGGTCAAATTATTGACTTTGAGGTGATGATTCGGCCTAAAAGTGGTTTAGAAGCTTTGGCGTTGCAAATGGGCCAACGTATGGCTCAATTTCTACCAAAATAAATTAGGCATGTTTTTGGCTTATGAATTGGAGTAAGTAAATTCGGAGTCTGTATGAATCTTAATCAGCGTTTCAAGTGGGTGCAGGAATTCACTCAAACCCAACTTGATCATTTTACTGGTGCAGCTATACCTTCAATCTATTTTAATCCGCAAGGTGAGTTAGCGCATGTGATTTCAAACTTGAAACGTTTGCATTATAAATATAGACCAACGCCGTGGCTCTCGAATACGCATGCTCACTTGGTGTATTTTGATAAAATTCGAAAGAAAACCGTAAAATTAGAATATGACTTCATTGAACAGTTAACAATGTCTGATGGGGGAACGACGGGTATTGCTTGGTATGGTATGCATCTGCCTGCGGAAACACCTACTATTTTAGTGCTGCATACCATTACTGGAAGCCCAGCCAGTATGAGAGAATTGGTCAGAGACTTACATCAAGTAACTGGTTGGCGTATCGCATTGTGTTTAAGACGAGGGCATGCAGGTCTACCACTTTCAGTTCCTAAAATTAATCTTTTTGGAAACACGCAAGATCTAAGAGAGCAGATTGAACATATTCAACAGCGCTTACCATATTCTAAATTGTATGCAGTTGGGTCTTCAGCAGGAACTGGATTATTGGTTAGATATTTAGGTGAGGAAGAAAGCTCCACACCAATTCAAGCGGCTTTCGCACTTTGTCCTGGATACAATACGGAAACTGGTTTTTCAAATGTTCATCCTTTTTATAGCCGTTTGATGGCAAAAAAGTTAAATGCACATTTTTTAAAACCTTATGAGCAACATTGGCGAAATTTAGAAAGTTTAAAGCAACTGAGTGTTGCTAAAGATTTATTTGATTTTGAAAAAACATATTATCAGTTCGCTGGATTTGAAAATTATGACGCATATTGTAAAGCGACAAATCCCATCTATGTCTTTGAGAAGATTAGAGTGCCGTTGATGATTTTAAATTCGGAAGACGATCCAGTATGCCATATCCGCAATTTAGAGCCTTATAAAGAAGTGATTCAACATATGCCGAACATGGCAGTAGTGACCACAAAAAAAGGAAGCCATTGCTGTTTCTATGAAGGTAATAAAAATCCAGAATCTTGGGCACACAAATTAATTGCAGAATTTTTTTTAGAATTAGAGAAAGCCTGACAATTTTTGTTGTTTATAAATGAATAACAATTTGACTTTCATTCATGTTGACATAAAAAAACCGAGTCTTGTCACTCGGTTTTTTAATTCGAAAATTAGTTTTCTAAAGCAGGGGTAGCAGCAGCAATAGCAGCGGCAACAGCATCATCTTCAGATTGAGAACCACCTGTTGATGCACTTGGAGAAGGTGTAGGGCGTTCTACATTTTCAACAGTTGGTGCTGGCGCAGGATTCGTTTGTGCAGGAGCATCACGATATTCACGACGAATAGTCGCTGACGTATTGTTTGTTTCCTGATGCTCAATTTCAACTTGAGTTGGTGGCTCAGGTTCGATTTCAGGTTCAGAAATCTCTATGTTCTCAATTTGTTCTGCCTGTTCAGTTGTTTCAACAGTTTGTTCCTGTTCTTCTTCCTTAGGCGCTTCTTTTTTTACACATGCAGTAACGAGGAGTGCAGATAAGATTGCACCACCGATTAAAAGTTTTTTATTCATAGTTGCTCAAAACAAACTAGCTAGATCGACTGACGTAGTATAACAGCAAATTAACAGATGAAAATCACTGAAAGTGTGCGTGAATCTTTATTGGAAATGATGATAGAATAACCAATTGTTTATTGTTCTTTGAATTGATGCGGATTGACTTTGCTTTATAGGTACAGAGTAAAGTAAAATTGCGCAACATTGCAGGCCGATTTAGGCTCGATTGTACGAGAAACCCAATGACCCATTTTATTTTCGTTACTGGTGGTGTTGTTTCATCACTAGGTAAAGGTATTTCAGCTGCTTCAGTTGCTGCACTTTTAGAAGCCCGTGGATTAAAAGTAACCATGGTGAAAATGGATCCATATATTAATGTCGATCCAGGGACGATGAGCCCGTTCCAACATGGTGAAGTTTTTGTCACAGAGGATGGTGCGGAAACTGACTTAGACTTGGGTTATTACGAACGTTTCTTGCGTCGTGCGAAAATGACCAAGCTTAATAACTTTACATCTGGTCGCGTGTACCAAGACGTTTTAAATAAAGAGCGTCGCGGTGATTACCTTGGTGGAACAGTTCAAGTTATTCCACACATTACAGACAATATTAAAGAACGTGTTCTTCGCGCTGGCGAAGGCTATGACGTTGCTATTGTTGAGATTGGCGGTACAGTAGGTGACATTGAATCTCTCCCATTCATGGAATCTGTTCGTCAGTTAATGGTTGAACTTGGTCACAAACGCACAATGCTGATGCATTTAACGTTGTTGCCATATATCAAGTCAGCTGCAGAGTTGAAAACAAAACCAACTCAGCACTCAGTGAAAGAATTACTCTCAATCGGTATTCAACCAGATATTTTGATCTGTCGTACTGAACACGATGTTGATGCTGATACAAAGCGTAAAATTGCGTTGTTCACGAACGTAGAAGCTCGTGCAGTTGTGGTGTGTAAAGATGCACGCACAATTTACGAAATTCCACGTACGTTCTATGAACAAGACGTTGATGATTTAATTTGCGAGCGTTTTGGTTATAACGATTTACCAGAAGCCGATCTTTCAGATTGGGATAATGTCGTAGAAGCATTATTAAACCCTGAGTACACTGTTCGTGTTGCGATGGTGGGTAAATATGTTGAACTTCCAGATGCTTATAAATCTGTGAACGAAGCACTTTTACATGCGGGTATCCAAAACCGCGTTAAAGTTCAAATTGATTATGTCAATGCTGAAGAACTAGAAAGCCAAGATGTAGCGGAAGTGTTGAAAGATGCTGACGCAATCTTAGTTCCTGGTGGTTTTGGCGAGCGCGGTACTGAAGGTAAGATGCAAGCGATTAAATTCGCACGTGAGAATGGAATTCCATTCCTTGGTATTTGCTTGGGTATGCAACTTGCGGTCATTGAATACGCACGTAATGTTGCTGGTATCGTAGATGCAACTTCAACTGAATTTAACCGTTCAACTAAATCGCCTTTAATTGGTTTGATTACGGAATGGTTAGACGAACGTGGTGAAGTACAACAACGTTCTGTAGATTCTGATCTTGGTGGAACAATGCGTCTTGGCGCTCAAAAATCAGAATTGGTTGAAGGCACTAAAACTGCAGAAGTGTATGGTTCAGTAGAAATTATTGAACGTCATCGCCATCGTTACGAAATGAATAATCGTTATATTCCTACTTTAGAAGAAAAAGGTATGAAAATTTCTGGTTATTCACCAATCCAACGTTTAGTTGAAACTGTTGAAATTCCTCAACATCCTTGGTTTATTGCTGTACAATTCCACCCGGAATTTACAAGTTCTCCACGTGATGGTCATCCATTATTTGCTGGTTTTATTGATGCTGCTAAAAAACAGTATCAAAAATCGAAATAATGAATGTCTTAGGACATAACTAGGAAGTTTAAATGTCACAATTAAAAGCACAAGAAATTGTACGTTTAGGCGATATACAAATGGCAAATCATTTGCCATTTGTATTATTCGGCGGAATGAATGTACTTGAATCAAAAGATTTAGCTTTTGAAATTGCAGAAACTTATGTTGATATTTGCAAACGTTTGGATATTCCATATGTTTTCAAAGCAAGCTTTGATAAAGCAAATCGTTCGAGCTTAAATTCTTTCCGCGGACCTGGTCTTGAAAAAGGAATTGAGTGGTTAGCTGACATTAAAAAACATTTTAATGTACCCATCATTACAGATGTTCATGAACCATATCAAGCAGCACCTGTGGCTGAAGTGGCTGACATCATTCAATTACCTGCTTTCCTCAGCCGTCAAACAGATCTTGTTGAGGCAATGGCAAAAACTCAAGCCATTATCAATATCAAAAAAGCGCAATTCTTAGCACCGCATGAAATGCGTCATATCTTGCATAAATGTTTGGAAGCCGGGAATGACAAGCTGATTTTATGTGAGCGTGGCTCAGCATTTGGTTACAACAACTTAGTTGTCGATATGCTTGGTTTCGACATCATGAAAGAAATGAATGTGCCAGTCTTCTTTGATGTGACACATGCACTTCAAACCCCAGGTGGTCGTGCAGATTCAGCAGGTGGTCGTCGCGCACAAATTACGACATTAGCGCGTGCGGGTATGGCTACAGGTCTAGCAGGTCTTTTTCTGGAAGGACATCCTGATCCAGAAAAAGCAAAATGTGATGGACCTTGCGCTCTTCGAATGTCTCAACTTGAGCCATTCTTAGCTCAGCTTAAAGAATTGGATACCTTGGTTAAAGGTTTCAAAAAATTAGATACACACTGATGCAGCGTTAGACGCATCGTTTTATTAATCAACTGAGGAATTGTTCATGAGCCAAATCGTTGACATTCGTGCACGTGAAATTTTGGACTCTCGTGGTAACCCAACCATCGAAGCAGACGTTATCTTAGCATCTGGCGTAGTTGGCCGTGCATGTGCACCATCTGGTGCTTCAACTGGTTCTCGTGAAGCTTTAGAACTTCGTGATGGCGATAAAGCACGTTACTTAGGTAAAGGTGTTAAAACAGCTGTGAACAACGTAAACACGTTAATCCGTGACGCGTTAGTGGGTAAATCAGTATTCGAACAAAAAGACATCGATAATACGATGATCACTTTAGACGGAACTGAAAACAAAGAAAAATTAGGTGCGAACGCAACTTTGGCAGTGTCTTTGGCTGCTGCGCGTGCTGCTGCTGACGAAAAGAAAACTCCTCTTTTCCAATACATCGCAGACCTTCGTAACAACAGCATTTTAACAATGCCTGTTCCAATGATGAACATCTTAAACGGTGGTTCACATGCGGACAACAACGTTGATATCCAAGAGTTCATGATTGAGCCAGTTGGCTTCACTTCATTCTCTGAAGCACTTCGCGCAGGCGCAGAAATCTTCCATTCTTTAAAATCAGTTTTAAAGAAACAAGGTTTAAATACTGCTGTTGGTGATGAAGGTGGTTTCGCGCCGAACTTACGTTCAAACGAAGAAGCAATTACAGTTATTCTTGAAGCAATTGAAAAAACTGGCTACAAAGCGGGTTCTGACATTATGCTTGCGCTTGACTGTGCATCTTCAGAATTCTATAAAGATGGTCAGTACATCCTTGCTGGTGAAGGCAATAAAGCATTCACAAACAACCAATTCTCTGACTACCTTGCAGGTCTCGTAAACCAATATCCAATTATCTCTATTGAAGATGGTTTAGATGAATCTGATTGGGAAGGTTGGTCTTACCTAACTTCGATTCTTGGCGACAAGATTCAATTGGTTGGTGATGATTTGTTTGTTACAAATCCTAAAATCCTTCAACGTGGTATCAACGAAAAAGTTGGTAACTCTATCCTGATTAAGTATAACCAAATCGGTACGTTGACTGAAACTTTAGATGCGATCTATCTTGCTAAAGCAAATGGTTACTCTACAGTGATTTCTCACCGTTCTGGCGAAACTGAAGATTCTACAATTGCGGATCTTGCAGTAGGTACTGGTGCTGGTCAAATCAAAACTGGTTCACTTTGCCGTTCTGACCGTGTAGCGAAATACAACCAATTGCTTCGTATCGAAGAATTGACGAATGCTATTTACCGCGGTAAAGCTGAGTTTAAAGGTTTAAATTAATCGTTTAGATTATTTTGAATTTTAAAAAACCACTCTTTAAAGAGTGGTTTTTTTGTTATTAAGCTATGAAATAAAAAGTGTAAATATAATGACTCTTGAATATTCAATAACTTTTGATATTTATCAGTAAGTATTTTTAAAAGAAATCAATCAATGTGAATTTGTTTAACATTTGCATATTTAACACAGTTACACATACTACCTTTCTTTGTTTTAGGGTATATTAGTGCTCTAATTTCATGATGTTAACTAAGCCTCAAATATAATGTTAGACGTCTTTAAAACTACTTCAAGTAAAGTGATTTTGCTGGTGGCAATAATTTTAATTGCCATCTTTCAATATCGCTTTTGGCTCGGTGAAGGAGGATATTTCCCTCATCAGGCGCTACTTCAGCAAATGAATCAACAAGCTGAAACAAATGAAGAGTTAAAAGAGCGTAATCGTATTCTGGCTGCTGAAGTGTATGATCTTAAAAATGGTGTTGAGGCGATTGAAGAACATGCACGTTTAGATCTTGGCTTAATTAAGCCTCATGAAACTTTTATTCAAATGAGTACCATCAGTACGAATTACAAGCCGATTTACATCGACCCAAATGCTAACGTAGATTTAAGAACCAATGAGTCTAGACAACCTGAATCTGAACAACCGTAAATTATGGGCTATTATTCCGGCAGCAGGTTCTGGTAGTCGATTTTCCAAATCAGCGTTAAAGCAATATCAAATTATCCAGAATAAAACTGTACTTGAGCATACTGTGGAACGTATTGCTCAATTGCCTATTGCTGGCTATGTATTGGCCATCTCAGAGCATGATAAATTTGCTCAGACACTTCAATTTGCTAAATCCGAAATCCTTCATTTCTGCTTAGGTGGTCAGGAGAGGGTTGATTCTGTACTTAATGGTTTAAAGTATTTAACCAATATTGCAGATGAAAATGATCTGGTGTTTGTGCATGATGCTGCTCGACCTTGTGTGAGCTTGAGTAATTTAGAATCTTTGATTCGCCATGTTATCGAATCTAAGCATAGCGCAATTTTAGCAACGCCTGTACGTGATACTTTAAAAAGAGTAGATCAGTCGAGTGCAATTGAAAAAACTGTTGATCGAAGTGCATTGTGGCAAGCACAAACTCCACAATTGTCGACCATTAAATTGCTAAAAACCTCGATTGAACATGCATTAACTCACAAGATCACAATCACGGATGAAGCGAGTGCGCTTGAATATGCTCATCATCCAGTAGATGTGGTGATTGGACGATCTGATAATATTAAAATTACTTATCCTGAAGATTTAGAACTTGCTCGTCTGATTCTTCAGTCACAGTCTGACTCGAAATAATTTAGTTTTATGTTTGGGACTTTGCTTAAATAGCCAAAACATTGTCTTATAATAACGCCACTTAGAATATGCAATTCAGCCAATGATACCTTCACAACAGTACCGTTTTTTGCGTCATGCCTTGAGAGATGGACGAACAATCAAACATGATTCGTCACGTTGGACTAAATTACATTTAGATCCATGGTTACTTGGTTTTGATATTAAACGCAGCTTTTGGACTCATGGTTGTTTATAGTGCAACCAATCATGATTCAAACATGGTGATTCGTCAGGCGACCAGTTTTGGTATCGGTTTTATTTTGCTGTTTATTTGTGCACAAATTCCTCCAAAAGTTTATCAAATTGTCAGTCCTTATCTGTATGCATTTTCGATTGTGCTTCTGCTTTTGGTATTGCTAATTGGTGATGTCCGCTTAGGCGCAAAACGCTGGATTTCTATTCCTGGATTAGGGAGTGTGCAGCCCAGTGAATTTATGAAATTTACGATGCCACTCATGATGGCTTGGTTTTTCAGTCTGCGGACTTTACCACCCAAATTGATGCATATTCTCTTTGCATTATTTCTGATGATGATTCCTTTTGTTTTAGTCGCATTACAGCCTGACTTAAACATTGGATTAATTATTCCCGGAATTTTTGTCATTTTTTTAAGTGGTATTTCTTGGCGTTTGATTGGGGCTGTGGTCGCTGGGTTTGCAGTGGTTGCACCATTATTATGGAATTTCTTTCTACAGGAATACCAAAAAAAGCGAATTTTAACTTTATTTGATCCTGAATCAGATCCGCTAGGTGCAGGGTGGAATATCATTCAGTCTAAAATTGCGATTGGTTCTGGTGGACTATTTGGTAAAGGTTTTAATGAAGGAACACAGTCTCATTTAGGTTATCTCCCCGAACATCATACAGACTTTATTATGTCTGCTTATGCAGAGGAATTTGGCTTTTTTGGTGTGTTCGTATTATTTGTTATTTTTGCTGCGATCATTATTCGTTGTTTGATTATTTCCATGAACAGCTTCCATAATTTTGGACGTCTTTATGCGGGTGCGGCAGGTTTAACTTTCTTTTTCTTTGTGTTTTTGAACAGTGGAATGGTGAGTGGAATACTTCCAGTAACGGGTGATCCATTACCACTCATGAGTTATGGTGGTACGGCAGTCATTGCAACGCTTGCAGGTATGGGCATTGTAATGTCTATACATACTCATCGCTAAAACATCTGGGGTTGACAGCAAATTTTCAACTCACATTCTGCTTACTCTCACATCTATTGAAACTTTGAGCTTCAATGATTGCTCTAATCAGTCATTACACTTTTATGCTGAAGAAGATGAAAGTGTAGATGGAGGTTGATCTATGCTATTTGAGAGAGTAACTACTAAAAAAATTAACTTATTTCCTCATTTTTTTGTAATAACTAAATTTTATCGATGGTTGAGAAAATTTGAGCTAAACAATGATCTTTGTAACGTTTCCCAAGCTAAAAATTCCTGTCTTAGCTGTTGTCTTAAACTTGGTTATCCATTTGTATAAAAATATTTTTTAAAATTGATTTTCGTAGATGTATAAAAAAATTAACTATGGCATATTAATTGCTGAATAAGAATTAAACGAATATTGCAGGAGAGAGGTCTTCTGTAGATCCGCCGAAGGAGCAACGACCCCGGAATCTCTCAGGCAAAAGGACTGTAATTATTCTCAATCATCTGGAGAGAAGTCTAATGATGTTTAGACTCACCGAAGGGGATGGAAATAATCATATGTTATGAAGATTTCCGAAGCTCTCAGGTACCGTGACAGATGGGGCATTGAAAATATAAAATTTTCAAGGAGCTTTTATGTCACATATTATGGTGATTGGTGCTGGCATTACAGGAATAACCACTGCCTACGAATTGTTAGAACTTGGTTATCAAGTCACGATTCTTGATAAAAACTTATACCCAGCAATGGAGACTTCATTTGCGAATGGAGGTCAACTCTCTGCATGTAATGCAGAGGTGTGGAATCAGAAAGCAACGGTACTGAAGGGTATCAAGTGGATGACCCAAAAAGATGCACCATTATTACTCAACCCATCTTTTGATTTGCATAAATACGCTTGGCTGATTGAATTTATGGGTAATATCAAGCATTACGAAGCCAACACACAAGAAACGGTAAGGCTGGCATTATTGGCAAGAAAACGGCTATTCGAAATTGCACAGAAAGAAAATATTCAATTCGATTTGGAAAAGCGTGGAATTTTGCACTTTTATCATAATCAGCAGGATTATGATGTAGCAATAAAAGTGAATGATTTGTTATGCAAAGGTGGATTAGAGCGTCACGCTGTTACAAATGGAGAAATTCACAGTATTGAACCAAGTTTGAAGGGAGAATATTACGGTGGTTTTTATTGTCCTGACGATGCCACAGGAGATATACACAAATACACCACGCATTTAGCCCAAGTGGTGGCGAATAAAGGTGGGAAATTTTTATACGGTGTAGAAGTTGAAGATTTAAATCTGGATCATTCAACAGAACAAGTTTCAGCTAAATATCGCGCTTGTGATCCTAAAAGTAGAGATATACCCGATGGATTTATTCAAGCTGATGCAATGGTCATTTGTGGTGGAGTTGGAAGCTATCATTTAGCACAACAGGCTGGAGATCGTGTCAATGTTTATCCAGTGAAAGGGTACTCGATTACAGTTCAGTTGAATGATGAACATAGCCAACAACATGCACCATGGGTAAGTTTATTGGATGAAAGTGCAAAAATTGTGACGTCGAGATTAGGTCGAGATCGTTTAAGAATTGCTGGTACTGCAGAATTTAATGGCTATAACCGAGACATCCGTATGGATCGCATACAACCTTTGGTTCATTGGGTGAATCGTAATTTTGATATTTCAACTGAGCATTGTGTCCCTTGGGCTGGATTAAGACCGATGATGCCGAATATGATGCCAGTGGTAAGACAAGGGAAGCATCCGAGAGTCTTTTATAATACCGGTCATGGGCATCTGGGTTGGACGCTGTCAGCTGCAACTGCTGCAATGATCTGTTTAGAAATTTCACAGAAAATAGCGGCTTAATGAAAAGCCACAATAGCGTGAAAACTATTGTGGCAAATACATTTATAGTCGAGTGAAAACTTGATCTGCATTCAAACGAGATTTAGGTAATTTGGCATTAAAATCTTTTTCACTTCGATAACCAAGTGCCAATAGCACTGATGGAATCAGGCCTTTTGCGTCAAGATTTAACTCTTCAGCGATAATTTTTTCATCGAATCCTCCAATTGGAGTGGCATCGATACCTTCTAAACCTGCAGCAAATAAGGTTTGCCCAAGTGCAATAAAAGTTTGATTTTCAGACCAGCGCTGGATATCGCCTTTTTCGTTGCGATAATAATCAACATAGCCTAAGCGCGTATCTTTTTGAGCTTGTTTTGCTTGGTCATCTTTAAAACGACCACTGATTTCATCTTGATTTAATAATCGATCTAGATGAGAGTCTGTAATGTCTTTATGCGTACAAAACAGAATTGTGTGTGAAGATTCAAGGACTTTGGGTGCATTATAAACATACTTACCAACCAGTGCTTTAGCAATGCGCTGTTTGGCTTCATCAGTTTCGATGACAAAGAAATGCCACGGTTGAATATTGATAGATGAAGGTGCGAGCCTTAAAGATTCCAATAATTTTTCAAACTTTTCTTGAGGGATCTTTTTTGAAGAATCGTATGCTTTGGTGGTGTAGCGAGATTGGGAGATGTTTAACAAATCCATATTATCCTCCGATTATTCACAATATATTCATCTAAAAATTTTAAATGACTCTGAACTTAAATATTTTCTATAGTTGATGCTAAATGATATGAAAAATCTGACTTGTCTTTAAATCAATAGGCATATTTTAAATCAGTATATTTTTCTAATGACATTGCAATTTGTTGGTTGATAAATGCGCGCACATCTTCTTCAGTCATAGGTTGACCATTCTTGCTGATATTATGTTCGATCGGTGCTTGGTCTGCGGCCTTAATTTTGTAGACAAGGTGGGTGATCAATTCGTAATCGTTATTATGGTTTACGATGTTAGTCACATATTGATATGAATGCTCAAAGTTGAGATCTTGATGGGAAAATATAAATTGTTCAAAGATTGTCAATGCGGCGCCATCAGCAAGATTTTTGAGTTCATCAATAATTGTGGCATCTAGGCGTACATCATAACGTTCAGAGATTGCTTTACCATCGATTAATAATGACACTTTATCATCTTCATGGTGTTGAACAGTAATATTGCTGAAATTAGACATGACAAACTCACGAATTGAATTGAGTCGTTATTATCATATGCAAAAAAACTTAAAGCAAAACATACTGATTAATATTCAAACATTGAGTGAAATTTCAATTTAAAGGTTGATGAGATCATTATAAAAATAGAGGAACTAATAAGACCATGTTTTCAGTGTCAGATCATTGATTGACTGCTTAGAGAATTTCGATTGATTAATTTCCAAAATTTGAGCTTGATCCAAACGCCAGTCGCCTAAAACAATTCTTCTTTTATCTTGAGAGATATGGATTTGAGGGCGATGCGTATGACCATGAATTAGTAAATCAACTTCTTTCAATGCATCGTGGACAGCATCTTGATTTACATCCATGACATCATAAGATTTAAATTCTTTTGATTCGTGGCTTTTTTTTCTAAATCCATTTGCAAGTTGAGTACGAAAAGAAAGTGGGGTATTCCGCAGTATCCAAATGATGAGTGGATTTCTGATTATTTTTTTAAAACGTTGATAGGCGACATCGTCTGTACATAGTGAATCACCATGTTCTATACGAATTTGGACGTCATTTATTTTTAAGTTAGAGACTTCGGACAATAAGATGCCACCAAATTTATTTAAAAAAATTTGATTCAGCGCAAAATCACGATTGCCGACAGAAAATAAAACTTGATTTCCCTGAGCAGTAAATCTTTTTAAGCGTTCAACGATTTCATCGAGCCAAGGAGCTGTATAGTCATCACCAATCCATGCATTAAACCAATCACCTAAAATATAGAGTTGGGTTTGCTGGTCTTGATAATGATCTAATAAATCTAAAAACCCTCGAACGAGTCGAGGGTGTTCAGGTGACAGGTGTAAATCTGAAATAAACAGATAGGTCACTTAATATTCCTTATTTGCCTACATCCCCATCAACTTTAGATGGGGAAACAATCCCTTGAACATGATATTCGTTTTAAAGCAGTGCTTGAAAACTTAATAAGTTAAGGGGTAGGTTTTTTATTCAGAGATAATTTTAGCAGATTCGATCACAACGTTTTCTAGTGGAACGTCAGCGTGGTAGCCACGGTTACCAGTGCGAACGCCTTTGATTTCATTAACAACGTCCATACCTTCTACAACTTTACCAAATACTGCATAACCCCAGCCTTGAGCTGTTTTACCCGTATGGTTAAGGAAAGCATTGTTTTTCACGTTAATGAAGAATTGTGCAGATGCTGAGTGAGGAGCTTGAGTACGTGCCATGGCAATCGTACCTTCGTCATTGCTTAAACCGTTGTCAGCTTCATTTTCAATAGAATCGCGAGTTGCTTTTTCTTTGAAGTTTTCATCCATGCCACCGCCTTGGATCATGAAACCGTCAATTACACGGTGGAAAATTACGCCATCATAAAAACCATCACGAACGTACTCTAAAAAGTTAGCAACAGTTTTAGGTGCTTTTTCAGAGTTAAGCTCTAGAACAATACGTCCTTTATTGGTGTTTAATTCGACTTGAGGAAAACTCATTCTATAATCTCCTGATCATGGACAAAAAGCCATGGGTTTGTGGTTGAGAGAAGCATAAGCAAACTGTAAACTACAAGGCAAGCAAAAACGTTATTTTCTTTGTTAATAATATGAAGATAGCGTTTTAATTATCCTATTTTATCTTATAGAAGTGATTTATCAACTATGAAGCCGAATGATGTTGTTTCATCCCTGCCAAATACCCCGACGACTAACAATCCATCAGTCGATGCTGCGCAGCAAGAACAACAACCGGGCTTAGACTTTGTACGTCAAGTAATTACAGAAGATCTTGCAGCAGGGCGTACAGATAAAGTCGTGACGCGCTTTCCACCAGAGCCTAATGGTTATTTACACATTGGACATGTTAAAGCGATTTGCCTGAATTTTGGTATTGCAGAAGAATTTTCTGGTTTATGTAATCTTCGTTTTGACGATACAAATCCAGATGCAGAAGAACAAGAATATGTAGATGGTATTGCGAACGATGTTAAATGGCTCGGTTTCGACTGGAATGGTGAACCACGCTACGCATCAAGTTACTTTGATCAATTGTATCAATGGGCGATTCAATTAATTAAACAAGGTGATGCATATGTCGATTTGCAATCTCCTGAAGAAATTAAGCTGAATCGTGGAAATTTTGTAGAACCAGGTAAAAATTCTCCGCAACGTGATGCAACGGTTGAAGAAAACTTAGCACGTTTTGAACAAATGCGTAATGGTGAGCTTGGAGAAGGCCAAGCAGTACTTCGTGCCAAGATTGATATGGCATCACCGAACGTACATATGCGTGATCCAATTCTTTACCGTGTTTTACATTCTGAGCATCATCAAACAGGCGATACGTGGAAAATCTATCCAATGTATGACTATGCTCATCCTTTGTCTGATGCGATTGAAGGCATTACGCACTCGTTATGTACGCTTGAATTCCAAGACCATCGCCCGTTCTATGATTGGGTTGTCGCTAAGGTAAATTCTCCAGCAGTTCCACGCCAGTACGAATCAAGCCGTTTGAATGTTGATTACACCATCACCTCAAAACGTAAATTACGTAAGCTGGTCGAAGGTGGTTACGTCAATGGTTGGAATGATCCACGTATGCCTACAGTCGTGGGAATGCGTCGTCGTGGCTTTACTCCAGAAGGCTTACGTGATTTCTGTAAGCGTGTGGGCGTATCTAAAACTGATGGTATTGTCGATGTTGCAATGCTTGAATTCTGCATTCGACAATCATTAGAAAATACTGCTGCACGTGGTATGGCGGTATTGAATCCTCTTAAAGTGACATTGACCAACCTTCCAGAGGATATGGATTTAACACACGCACGCCATCCAAATGTTGATATGGGTGATCGTGTAATTCCACTGACTTCTGAATTGTATATTGATCGTAAAGATTTTGAGGAAGAGCCGCCTAAAGGGTTTAAACGCTTAATTCCTGGTGGTGAAGTCCGTTTACGTCATGCTTATGTGATTAAATGTGATGAAGTGATTAAGGATGAAAATGGCGAAGTTGTTGAACTGAAATGCTCTATCGATCCGCATACTTTAGGTAAGAATCCAGAAGGTCGTAAAGTCAAAGGTGTTATTCATTGGGTATCTGCAAATAAAGGGATTCCTGCTGAAGTTCGTATTTATGATCGTCTATTTACTGAAGCCGCACCTGATGCGGACGATGATTTCTTAGCGAATTTAAATCCAGATTCTCTAAAAATTGTTCAAGCGGTAATTGAGCCTGCTTTAGCTCAAGCGAAACCTGAAGATCGATTCCAATTCGAACGTGAAGGTTATTTTGTCGCTGATCAATTTGATCATACTGTTGAAAAACCTGTCTTTAACCGTATTTTGGATTTAAAAGATAGTTTTAAGCCTGCAAAATAAAGTTTGGTAATATCAAAAAAAGCCTGATTGATTCAGGCTTTTTTTTATTCAAATTTAGGTTAATAAATAATTTTTGTGATTAAATTCACATGATTAGATAAAGGTGAGTATTTAAGAATAATTTAATAAGTTATAAATAAAAACTAAAATAACATTATATTTCAAATATATATTTGACTATTTAGATTTTCAAGCGCATATTTAATTCAACCGAAAGGTTAATTTGAAACTTTGTTTTCCTCGAAACCCTGCTTAAGCGGGGCTTTTTTTTGCTTTAGTTTCTGATGTTGCTGTAAAGCGATATACACAGGGCCTTTCAGTTTGCGCTGATCATTTAACTTTTTCTTAATATAAAATACCAAAGCAAAACAGGTGGTTGCTAAAGTTAAAAGAAGACTATTTAAGTAGCTCATGAGTGAGCTGATATAACCAATAGTGGTGAGTCTATTCATCATTTTGATGACTTGTGGGCTACTTTCGATGCCCGTGATCGCCCAAGAACATAAGTGTTCACAATTATTAATAATGAGATGATAGTTATTTTCATGCATTCGAGAGCGCATTCGTCTTACGACAGCACGACCTGAATATTTGGGGGTGCTATAATGCCGAATCGTAATTTTTTTGCCATGTGCAAATTTTTGCAGAGATGTAATTTCGATCGGATGTTTTTTAAAGAGATGAGCAAAACCTGAATAATGAATAACACGACCCTTACCCACATAAATACCATGATGTGAATAACCAAAATGCTTAACAATTAAGTGAGCACCAAGAGGGAATGTTTTGACGTGTTTATGCCGCATTTATAAAATATTCCAATAACTTTACAGATGTACATTTATTGAAAGAGAGTCCACAGTATAACCCAATTGGAAATAAATAATGAGGTATAAATACAATATAAGCACTCTAAAAAAGGTGCCTAAATTTTTTATTCAACTCAAATGAAGTTATGAGAAGAAAGCATTTTGTGCTTCACAATTTTTAATTGCATCTTCTTTAGGAAGCTGTTTAATTTGCTCTTCAAACTCGTTTTTTTGACGATCTATGGCAGTTTGAGGAATACCGCTCTCTTTCGCTAATTTTTCAATGTTGCCCCAAACTTCCTCACATGCTGAAGGTAGCTTATTACAACCACTAAGCGATATGAAAGTCGCCCCTAAAATAATGAATAGAATATTTTTCATTGAATCCCCAAATGTATTTTTAATTATCCTATGAGCTTATCTTAATTGAACATTTTTAAATTGAACAGAAAATTTATCATAAAAAAAGCACTGTCTATGCAGTGCTTTTTTTCTTTACTGAAGGGTGATTTTGTTACTCAATAAATCAGTAAGATCTTTTTTTGAATAGCCACGCGAAATAAGAACTTTTTTGATTCCGCGGATTACATCTTCATCTGATGCCTTTTGTAAAGCCTCGATCAACTGATCGTTAGTCTTACATGAACAATCATTTTCAACACAAGCAATTTGATTTTTATGCTCGTTCTGCTGCGAATCTGATGAAAACAGCTTTTGCCAAAAACTCATAGAGCCTTCATTTGCAACCAAAGATAGGTCGAAATATAGTCGATTTAAAATTTAATGCAAGTTTGTAATCGTGATTTAAGGCACATTTTAAAATAAATATTTCGATGATAAACCTAAAGTTTAACGAAATTATGACATTGAAAAATTAGATTTTTCTTTATTTATATGATTTTTAAGTGAAATTCAAAAAGCATAAAAAATGGACAGTGTAAGAACTGTCCATTTAGTAAGAAATAAATTGTTTAAATTTTCTCTAAAAGAACGCCTGACTCGACATGGTGGGTATAAGGAAATTGATCGAACAGCGCAAATTTAGTGATTTTATGAGTTTCCGATAACATCTTTAAATTGTCGTGCAAAGTATCTGGATTGCATGAAATATAAATAATACGTTTAAAGCGTTGAAGCAGCTTCAAGGTATCATCATCAATGCCTGCACGAGGTGGATCTACAAATACAGTATCGAAGTCATAACTTTGAATATCAATATTGGCTTCTTGTAAACGTCTAAACTCACGTTCTGCATTGAATGCTAAGGTAAAATCTTCAGCTGAAAGGCGAGCAACTTGAATATTATTAATTTGATTTTGCTCAATATTCCATTGCGCTGCATAAACTGATGATTTAGCCAGTTCCGTTGCTAGAACGCGATTAAACTTTAGCGATAATGGAAGGGTAAAATTACCATTACCGCAATAAAGCTCTAAAAGATCTTTATCACTGGTTTGAGCTGCATTACATGCCCACTCCAGCATTTTTTGACAAACTTGCGCATTAGGTTGCGTGAAGCTACTTTCAATTTGCTTATATTTGAATTTACGGTCAAATACTTGTAATTCTTCAACTACATATTCATCCGTCAATACAATTTTTTGACCACGGCTGCGACCAATAATCTTAATATTGAGTTTTGAAGATAAATTTTTTGCTAGTTGTTCCCAGTCTTGATCAAGCGGACAACGATAAATCAATGAAACCAGCATTTCACCGTTCAACGTAGAAAGAAAATGTACTTCAAACAGACGCTTAGAGAGCACTGCATTTGATTTTAGTTCAGACAGGAGAACTGGCATTAAATCATTAATAGATTTATCCGCGATTGGAAACTCATCAACACGTACAACTTTCTTTTGAATACCATCTTCCGCGCGTTCAAACATGGCATAAAACATATCATCTTCTGTATGCCAAATACGGAACTCAGCTCGCATACGGAAATGTTTTTCAGGAGATGAAAAAACTTCTAGTTCAGGTGGTTGATATTCAGCAAATTGATTGCGGATACGTTCAATTTTTGCATCAAGTTGTTGTTGATAAATAGAAGTCATAAAAATCTAAAAAAACTAGCACAAAGCAGAGTGAATGGTAGCAAATAATAAGCCAACATTCTTCTAAATCTTTGTGCTGTTGTGACTATCTTTTGGTGAGGTGCTCAACTAAGTAGTCGATGAACACACGTACAGCTGGTAATAAACCACGGCGAGAAGGGTAAACCACATGAAAAATACCGTGTGGTGCATTCCAGTTAGGCAGAACCTTAACAAGACGCCCATCTTTAATATAATCTTCAACAATACTGTCTGGGAGTAATGCTACCCCACAATTGTCACTTGCAAGTTGTGCAAGCATAAGTAGATCAGAGCCCATCACGACTGGACTCACTTTGACTTTAATCGATTTGTTGTTTGAATCATGTAGAACGAGTTGTTGATCAGTATGTTCATCAACCATACTTAATATTCGATGATTTGAGAGTTCTTCAGGCTTTTTGATAGATCCAAATTCATTAAGATAAGCCTGACTGGCGAAAAGATGTTGTTCAATATTTTCAAATTTTCGAATGACCAAACTTGGGTCATCATCCAAACTTGAGCGAACACGAAGCGCTAAATCAATTCCTTCATTGATGATATCGACACGTCGATTAGTAACCATCAATTGAACTTTGATTTCAGGATACTGCTTAAGGAAATTTGGCAGTATTTTGGTCATTTCATGCTGAGCAATTGATACGGGTAAACTAACACGAATTAAGCCTCTTGGTTGTTCACTTAAATGATCTACCAAATCATGAGCAGATTGGGCAGCATTCATCATTACTTGCGCATGGCGATAAATGTTCATTCCAATATCAGTGACAGCAAAATGACGTGAACTACGTTGAATAAGCCTTACACCGAGATTTTCTTCTAAATTATAAACACGTCGACTCAATTTTGATTTGGGAATGTCGGTTGCTCGTTCGGCAGCGCTAAAACCACCATGTTCGACAACAAGGGCAAAGCAATAAAAATCATCTAAATCTGAAAGCATGGATTCATTCCATATATGCGACGTTTTGTTAAAAAATACATTATTGTTCTGAATAGTCAATTGAGTTGCTGTGTTTTCTCAAAAATCTAAGGTTGCTATATGTAGTAATGAATAAACAGGGCTATTTAAAAATCTAAAAGCAATGGTTAAACTTATGTTTTATAGCGCGTAATACTTAAGGTTGACATGGCTTATACAACAATTGAACTTCAAGATCCTCAAGAAAATGTACAGTGCCCGCATTGTCAACATGCTGTTATCGACTGGAATGAAGAGCAATATATTCAACCTTGTGAGCATACATTGTTTGTTGCCATGGACTTGGGATTTGAATTTATTTCGGATGAATTTGAAGCAACTATGCCTCGCACAGTAGATGAAATTCATGCAGATGATGAAAACTCGGATGTGTTTACTGAGATTACACGTTCTGATTTAGCTCAGTTTAAAATTTATAAAGTTGCATTGGGTGTCGAAAACCTCAATCGTTATATTGGTTTCCAATCATAATTTTTTTAATCACACGCATATGGTGAAAAGACTTGGGGTTTCCTTGAGTCTTTTAATTTCATTGTATTTTGATATTGATTGCAAAGTTCTAAGTTTGTGTTAATTCATGATAAGTTCAATGCTTTGAATTAATAAATCACGGCTATCATAAAATGCACTTATGGCTATAAACATCTGATCTACTTTTGGATTGGTTCGTGTTTTATCGATCAACTTCACCTTAGATCCAAGTGAATTCTATTTAACCCACTTGGATTTCAGCATTAGGATGACTCAACCTGCTTTTTTTAGGGGTTGCAATTAAATATGCTAATGTCAAAGGACCGAGACGACCCGCAAACATCAGTATCATGAGCATATATAAACTTGCAGGTTGTAATTCTGAAGTAATACCTCTAGATAATCCGACTGTACAAGCCGCGGAAACAGCTTCAAATAGTAAATCTAGAAAACGTTTATTAGGCTCTAAAATTAACAGCGTAAAGAAACCAATGAAAATGAGCATAGCAGTTATGCTAATGACCGCAAGAGCTTTATAGGTGACCGTTGCGGGAATCGAGTGTTTAAAAACAGTGACTTCGTCAGCTCGTCTCAAAAACGTGATCACACTCAATACAACAATAATAAATGTACCTACTTTAATACCACCAGCAGTACTTAAAGATCCGCCTCCAATAAACATTAATAGCATAGTCACCAAGGTTGCTGGATCACTCATACTGGCCATATCAATACTATTAAATCCAGAGGATCGTGGTACTGTGGCATGAAACCAAGCATTTAATGCTTGGTCTCCAATTGACATTGGGGCGAGGGTCAATGGATTATTTGCTTCTAAGCACCAAATCATAATAAAGGCAAATAGATTGAGTCCCGCGATAGTAGAAAGAATCAGTTTGCTGTTGGTTGAGAGTTTTTTCCACTTATGAGCGCGTTTGATATCCATAAGTACCACAAAACCTATTCCACCAATGATATACAACATACTGATGGTCAGAGTTACAGCATATTGGCCTGAAAAACTCATTAAGCTGTCTGGAAAAAGAGAGAAACCACCATTATTAAATGCTGAGATACTATAAAAGGCTGCATAAAACAGAGCATCACTAAAATCGTAGTATTGAAGCCACGTAAATGTCAGGATGAATGTTCCAATCCCTTCGAAAAATAGAGAATACAATAAGACGGCTTTAACAGTGAAAGAGGCCCTTGCTAAACTGGTTTGACCAATTGTTTCTTGAGCCATCACTTGTTGCTTTAAACCAAGTTTAGTAGAAAGGCTTAAAGCAGCCAAAATTGCGAAGGTCATGAATCCTAAGCCACCACATTGGATGAGTAGCATAATGATGAACTGACCAAAAGTCGTATATGCTTCGCCAATATTGACCACAGAAAGTCCCGTAATTGTCACTGCGGATGTGGCGGTAAATAAGGCTTCTAGCCAAGAGACATTTCCTTCGTGTGCAAAGGGAAGCTTTAGTAGTAATGTTCCAATGATAATAAAACTGAGAAAGCCCAAAGCGAGCAAACTAGGTGGACTCAAATTAATACTTTGCGTTTTTTTATTGATCAATTGATCATAAAATTTCATCATTTCGAAATAAATCTCGATGAGAGTTTACGTAAAAGATTGACAGGACCTTCAACAATTAAAATGTCATTTTTTTGCAGCAATGTACCAGGTGCAATGTCATAAATTACATGTGTGCCACGTTGTAATAATAATGTTTGTACGCCGTCGCTGTGCTCCATGATGTCTTTAAATTCTACACCTTGTAGTTTTTCACCCACTTCCACTTTGACAATATAACGGTCATCATTCAACGCCATATAGCGTCTAACCATTGGATAGCTTAATGATTGTGCAACGCGAATACCCATGTCTTCTTCTGGATGAATAATTTGACCAATACCGAGATGCGTCAAAATCATATGATGGGCTTTCGATTTTGCTTTTACTAGGATTTTTTCTACGCCTAAGTTTTTGAGGTTGAGGACACATAGAATACTGGCCTCAATATCTTCTCCAATTGCGACAACGACGGCATCGCAATTCTGTACATTCAGTTCTCGAAGTACATGTTCATCTGTGGCATCGGCGATGACAGCATGACTGATGTTATCAGAGATATTTTCAACGTATTTTTTTTCAGTATCGATTCCAATTACATCATGTTTTAATTGAGTGAGTTCTAATGCAACTGTACCACCAAAGCTGCCTAAGCCAATTACTGCAAATAGCGCCATTGAATATCCTAAAATTTTAAAGATCAGAAAGTGATGATTTGATTTTAATTTCGCTTTGAGTGAGTTTATCTTGTTGATCTGAGTTGATTCAATTCATTTGTTGAGGATTATTTGTGATCACTATAAAAATAGTAAATCGTGATTGAAATCAATGTCCATGAAAGTGCTAAGTAAATATAAGTTAAATGAATATGATCAATCATAAAGTTAGCATGAACGAAACTTGTTGTGATCACAATTGCCATCATATAAACCAAGGTCATGCGATAGCGATAAATAGGTGCTAATCCCAACATGATATAGGGGAGTGCTGCATAACCTAAAAAAATAAAAACTTCGAGGAATTTGCTTAAGGTGGTAACTTCAGGATATAGATATTTCGAAATAAACAGAATTGCGGAAAAGATGATCCACATGAGAAAAGGAATAACTACAAAACTGAACCATATTTGCATGATTTATCTTAATATCTAAAAATTTAAAGTGATTGTTTTTTCTATCTTTCGATTTAATTGTATATCAATTATTAAATTAAAAAAGCCTGTCAAAAATGACAGGCTGTATTGATTTTATTTAAGGAAACGTTGATAACCAAGATTATTGGTAATTTCTTCGTATGGATAATTGATACTTTCTAATGTTTCAACTAAACCATCAGGGTTTTGTTGTGCATCTTCCGCTTCAAGACCGACCAATACACGACCTTCTGCTGCACCGTGGTTACGGTAATGGAACAAGGTAATGTTATGCGTTGGACCAAGACGTTCCAAGAATGTTAATAATGCACCCGGACGTTCAGGAAATTCAACGCGGAATAAACGTTCATTTTCAATATCAGCATGACCACCGATCAGGTAGCGAATATGTAATTTGGCTACTTCATCATCAGATAAGTCATCCACATCGTACTGAAACTTTAATGTCTCGAAGATTTCTTGACGTTCTTTTTCGCCGCTCTTTAAACTAATTCCAACAAATACTTGCGCTGCAGTCGCACTACTTGAACGGTAGTTGAATTCAGTAATATTTCGACCTTGAAGGGCACGACAGAAATTGAGGAATGCACCTTTTTGTTCAGGAATCGTGACAGCAAAAATAGCTTCTTTACGTTCACCTAATTCAGTTCGTTCTGCAATATAACGTAAACGGTCAAAGTTCATATTTGCACCGCATACAATTGAAACGATGTTTTTACCTTCTAAGCCGTGCTCAGCCACATATTTTTTAATCCCTGCAAGTGCCATCGCACCTGACGGCTCAACAATACTACGGCATTCATCATAGGTGTCTTTAATTGCTGCGCATATTTCATCAGTATTCACAAGAACAACTTCTGGTTCTACGATTGGACCTGAATTGTCAGATTTTTGCAGACGAATCACTTCAAAAGGTTTTTCACCGATTTGCGCCACGGCTGTACCATCCGCGAATAAACCAACTGAAGGCAGAATCACACGTTCATTTGCTTCTAAAGCGGCTTTTAAACAAGCTGACTCATCATATTCCACAGGAATAACTTTTACATGCGGTGCAACATCACCAAGGTAAGCAGCAACACCTGCAATCAAACCGCCACCCCCAACGGCAACGAATACATAATCCACATCTCGCCATTGACGTAAAATTTCATTGGCAATTGTACCTTGACCAGCCATAACGAGTTCATCGTCATAAGGCGGAATAAAAGTCATTCCTTCATCTTGCGCACGTTGAATTGCGTATTTATTTGCGATGTCAAAAGAATCACCATGAAGTACGACCTCGCCACCTAAGCGCTTTACTGCTTGGACTTTAATGTCTGGTGTTGTCTTAGGCATCACAATAATCGCGCGAATTCCTAATTTTTTTCCTGAGAGAGCTACACCTTGAGCATGGTTACCAGCAGAAGCGGTAATGACACCTCGTTCTAGTTGAGCTTTAGGAAGTTGGCTGATTCTGTTGTAGGCACCGCGGAGTTTGAAAGAGAATACGGGTTGTAGGTCTTCACGTTTAAAACGAATATTATTATTAAGACGTTCACTAATTCGTGGTGCCGCTTCGAGTGGGGTTTCGATAGCAACGTCGTATACCGTTGCTTGTAAAATTTGTCGAACCAAACGAGACAGCATGTTAATTTTCCATCTAACAGTTTAAAATAGGCGCTTATTGTAACAAACCATAAGGCTTAGCGGTTTAAAATAACTGCAAAAGTCCAAATTAGTTGAGTGAAGTCATGAGTCTATATGCAACCCAAGATGAGAAAAAACAAGCAGCAGCACAAGCAGCTTTAAAACACTTACCGAAAGGGGGCATTTTAGGCGTAGGCACAGGCAGTACTGTTAACTTTTTGATTGATTTACTTCCTGAACTTCAATTAGAAGCTGCAGTTGCAAGTTCGGAAGCGACTGCGCAGCGTTTGAAGAAGCTGGGTATTGAAGTGGTAGATATGAACTCAGTGGGTGGTCTTGATGCATATGTAGATGGTGCAGATGAGATTGATCGTCATATGCACATGATCAAAGGTGGTGGTGCGGCATTGACACGTGAAAAAATCGTGGCATCGATTGCAAAAAAATTCGTCTGTATCGTAGATGATTCTAAATGGGTAGATCAGTTGGGGCGTGATTTTCCACTTCCTGTTGAGGTGATTCCAATGGCACGTTCTGCTGTTGCACGTAAAATTGTCTCTTTAGGTGGCGACCCAGCGTACCGTGAAGGTGTAGTGACCGACAATGGTAACGTGATTTTAGACGTGCATAACTTAAATATCTTAAATGCACTTGAGCTTGAAAAAACATTGAATGATATTCCTGGTGTGGTATGCAACGGTATCTTTGCTTTGAATAAAGCAGACATTGCGATTGTTGCGACCAACAATGGTATTGAAGAGCGTACAGCAGTTTAATTTTAACTCCTTGACGAGCTGGTCTCCCCAAACTCCCTCTTTTAAATAGAAGGGCTTTTCTTCCCCCTTTCTTAAAGGGGGGGGATGGGGATTTAATAATTAAAGAATAACAATGACTTTATCCGACCTTCCTGATATTGAAATCACCAAAAGTATTCGATCGAAAAGACTACGTCTACGTATAGATGGAACGTCAATTTGTGTGACTGCGCCATGGTTTTGTACCCATAAACAAATACAACAGTTTGTTCAAGATTCAGAAGCTTGGATTGTTCAAACTTGGCAGGCACAACAAAGTAAAATTCAACAGATTGATCGCGTTTTACCTTTATCTTTACAGTTATTTAATTTAGAAAATCCTATTCAAATTCAATATATTCAGCAGAAATTCAACTATAAGTTTGATTCAGTGATGAATGAGCTGTGTGTGAGTGATCGTCAGCCTGAACAATATTTAAAAGCCTTTGTTATTGATTATGCTAAACAGCATCTGCCTGTATATCTGGCTCAAGTATCTGATCAGTGTGGTTTAGCTTATCATGGCTGTAAGATTCGTCAGCCAAAAACGCGGTGGGGAAGTTGTACAGCACGTCATGACATTATGTTGAATAGTGCTTTGGTACTTTTTCCTCAGGAAATAACACGCTATGTTTGTGTGCATGAATTAGCACATACAAAGCATTTTGATCATAGTGCTCAGTTTTGGGAGGAAGTGGCGAAGTATGATCCAGATTTTAAACTTAACCGAAAAAAATTAAAAATAACGCCGTTGCCATATTGGTGGATGCATAATTAATTTTTATGCTGGGATTGCTTTGTCGATATTAAAAAATCAATTGTTTAGCGCTAGTCAATTAGTCTGATCTGGCGACTGGTATTCTAAATTTTGGCTATCATGATTGCTCTGTTTGGTTAGTTTGTCTCTAATATGCTCATAAGACGAATTGGTGTGTGTTTTTTGATTCTAATTTTGTCTGTACCTGCTTTAATGCTTTATAGCATCCTCATGTATATTCTACTGAACCCGAGTAATACTATTCACTATCATTGGACGAACTATTTATCGCTTTTTGGCGGGGCTATAGCGTGGTTGATATTATCGATCATGGCAACTTTATGGATAAATCAAAAAAGGATTTCTAAATTGCTTTCCGTGAGTGGAGGGTTATGTTCGGTATGGGGGGTAACTCCTTTTGTTGTGAAACAGGATCCGATCGTATTTCTTGCTCTCCCAGGGTTCATATTTGCGCTGTATTTATGCTATTTGAGTTGGCAAGAAAATCAATGAAGTCACATGATAGACTTTATTAGATGCTTAACAGAGCCATCTAAATTATTAAACTTACAAAATAACAGCATTCCCATATGAAAGGGTTCAGAAAGTCACAAGTTCCTGTCATACTACTGCCTGTAACGAATACAGTCATTTAGAGGTGGATATCGTGATTTCAGTTGGTATTGTTGGTGGTACAGGATATACAGGCGTTGAACTTTTGCGTCTTTTGCTGCGACACCCAAATGTTCAAGTGAAAGCACTGACTTCTCGTACTGAGGCTGGTCGTCGTGTCGATGATATATTTCCAAGTTTACGTGGTCATACCGATCTAGAGTTTTCAGATTTAAGCTTAGATTTATTAAAGTCATGCGATGTTGTGTTTTTTGCAACACCACATGGTGTAGCGATGAAACACGCTGAAGAATTAGTAGCAGCGAATACAAAAGTAATCGATTTAGCCGCTGACTTTCGTTTGCAGGATTTAGCGCAATTTGAAAAATGGTACGGTATGGAGCATGCTTGTCCAGATCTACTTAAAAATTCAGTGTATGGGCTTTCTGAGCTCAATCGTGAAAAAATTAAACAAGCCCAAGTGATTGGTAATCCTGGTTGTTATCCAACGACAGTTCAAATTGGTTTGGCGCCTGTACTGAGATCTTCAGAAGTATTGGTAAAACCTGAAAGTATTATTATTGATGCAAAATCTGGTGTATCTGGAGCTGGACGCAAAGCAAGTTTAGGCATGATCTATACTGAAAATGCTGATAACTTCAAAGCCTACGGTGTAGCAGGGCATCGCCATCATCCTGAAATTGTTGAAGCGCTTGAAAATATATCAGGACAGAAAGGTGTATTTGACAATATCCTTTTTGTTCCACATTTGGTGCCGATGATTCGTGGCATGTTATCTACAATATATATCGACTTAACAGAAGCAGGTCAGCAAGCCGATTTGCAAACAATTTACGAACAGTTCTACCAAAACGAGCAGTTTGTTGATGTTATGCCGGCAGGAAGTTCACCAGAAACTCGTTCTGTTCGTGGATCAAATGATTTACGTATTGCGTTGTATAAACCACAACCAACAAAGTTAGTCATTTTAGTTGCCCAAGATAACTTGGTGAAAGGTGCAGCAGGACAAGCTGTTCAAAACATGAATTTAATGTTTGAATTTGCGGAAAATGCAGGCCTTAACGTGATTGGTTTATTACCATAAAAAACCTTTTTTGACTTCACACACATTTAACTTTGCAGTTAAATGTGTGTTTTGATTTTATAAATTAGAGATGACGATGCAAAACTCAGAATCAAATAATACGTCACAGCATAAAGATGAAAAAAATATCGGTTTTTTTCAATCGAATAAACCCCTTATGGCGGGTGGGATCATCTTATGTGCAGGCAGTTTACTTCTGGGCTATACGGTTGGTCATCGTCAAGGTCTAACTGTAGTTGGTTATGATGCTGACGCGGAACAATTGGTTGAAGTTGTCGAAAAACAAAAAAAAGAATTATCTGAGCTGAATAAGAAATTAAATACCTCAGTTCAAGAACGTGATGTTGCTGTAACTAACTCAAACGATATGTATGCTGCATTAAATCAAGCCAACGCTGAAAAACTTCAAATTGAAGGTCAGAGTGCGATTTTCCGAGAAGTGCTGAGACAACGTGGTGGATTGAGTTTAACTGTGCAAAATTTAGCTGTTAAGTCGCTTCCAGAAAATGTATATGAATATCAGGTTGATTTAGTTCAAGTCAGTCCGAATAAACGTAAAGCATCTGGTGAAATTGAAATCAGATTAATTCAAGGTACGGAAGTCTTGGTTGTTCCAATTTCAGAAAAATCATTCAATTTCGACCATTATCAGCGATTAACTGGTCGTTGGACCATGCCAAAAGGCTTTACGCCCCAATTTATTGAAATCCGTGTAAAAGGCTCAAGTGCTCAAACCAAGCGCTTTAGTTGGCAACGTGGTGAAGCAATCGAATCAACTGCTGCATTTGCAGCTGAAGTACCGCAAGCTGCGGCAAATTCTCAATAATAGATTATAGAGTGCTATGCGAAGTAATAAACGTCATAAATGTCTCAATGACATTAAATTATCATTTCAACAATCTGGATTGGTGGATTGGCACTTCAATCCACGATTGAGTGATGCACAAAATGATGAAGCCGATGGCGATTTAGCTGTAGCAACAGCACCACCGCAATTTAAGCGACCTCCCTTATACAATGTGGTATTGTTGAATGATGATTACACGCCAATGGATTTTGTAATTGAAATTTTACAACAATACTTTGCATTGAATCTTGACCAAGCTACCGAAGTAATGCTAACAGTACATTATCAAGGGAAAGGTATCGCAGGTGTCTATCCTAGAGACATTGCTGAAACCAAGGCGAATCAAGTCAACAATTATGCGCGCTCTCAAAGTCATCCATTGCTTTGCCAGATCGAGCCACAAGAATAAGGGGATCACATGCTCAGTCGTCAATTAGAAGTATCACTGCGTTTGGCTGTTAGCATGGCTCGTCAAAAGAGACATGAGTTTCTTACAGTTGAACATTTGTTACTCGCACTTTTAGATAATGATTCTGCCGTGAATGCACTAAAAGCCTGCGGTGCAGAAATTGTCAGTTTGCGTAAAGAACTTGAAGAGTATGTAGAGCAACATACGCCTAAATTAGGCGATAATGCTGAGCAAGCGCCTCATCCTACAGAAAGCTTTGATCGTATATTGCAACGTGCAATTTTCCATGTTCAGTCTAGTGGTGGAGATCGGACAGTTGAAGGTGCAGATGTACTGGTTGCAATGTACTCAGAAAGAGATTCATTTGCGGTTTATTTGCTAAAACGCCACCAAATCAATCGTCTTACTTTAACTCAATATCTTTCACACGGTGCGCGTAAGGAAGATGTTCCAGCTGAAGAAGAAACGGATGACTTAGATGGTGAAAACTCAGCCTCAGCAAATGCAGGTCCATTAGAACTTTATACCCTAAATCTCAATGCAGAAGCTTTAAAGGGTAAAACCGATCCTTTGATTGGTCGTGAAAAAGAAATTGAGCGTGCAGCTCAAATTCTATGTCGACGTCGTAAAAACAATCCGCTTTTGGTGGGTGATCCAGGTGTGGGTAAAACATCCATAGCAGAAGGTTTGGCTTGGCTGATTGTTAACAATAAAGCACCAAAGCCACTGCTGAATGCGGAAGTCTATAGTTTGGATATCGGTGCACTTGTTGCAGGTACAAAATACCGTGGTGACTTTGAGAAACGATTAAAGCAATTGTTAAATGCCCTAAAGAAGAAGCCCGAAGCAATTTTGTTTATAGATGAAATTCATATGATCATTGGTGCAGGCTCAAGTATGGGTAGCACTATGGATGCATCGAATTTAATCAAACCTGCATTGGCAAATGGTACTTTACGTTGCATTGGCTCAACAACGTTTCAAGAATATCGTCAAGTTTTTGAAAAAGATCATGCATTATCACGCCGTTTCCAAAAAATTGATGTTAATGAGCCATCAATTAATGAAACAATTGATATTCTTCGTGGACTCAAGTCTAAATTTGAAGAATTTCATAAAGTTCAATATGATGATGCAGCTCTTGTTTCTGCAGTTGAGTTATCGGCTAAATTTATCAATGATCGCTTCCTCCCAGATAAAGCGATTGACGTAATAGATGAAGCAGGGGCACAACGACGTTTGAGAGCTGATCAAGATAACACTTTGATTACAGTTGAAAATATTGAAGATATTGTTTCGAAAATTGCACGAATTCCACCTAAAACTGTGTCTAAAGATGATAAATCTGTACTTGAGCACTTAGAGCGTGATCTTAAACGAGTTGTATTTGGTCAAGATGAGGCGATTACCGCATTATCCTCTGCAATTAAATTGTCACGAGCTGGGCTTAAAGCACCAGATAAGCCAGTTGGTAGTTTTGTATTTGCAGGACCTACTGGTGTAGGTAAAACTGAGGTAACAAAACAACTTGCAAAACTACTCGGTGTTGAACTAGTCAGATTTGATATGTCTGAATATATGGAACGCCATGCGGTTTCACGTTTAATTGGTGCACCTCCAGGTTATGTTGGTTTTGATCAAGGTGGCTTACTGACTGACGCAATACATAAAAATCCACATTGTGTATTGTTATTGGATGAGATTGAAAAGGCACATCCTGATGTGTTTAATTTATTGCTGCAAGTCATGGATCATGGTTCATTAACTGATAATAATGGTCGTAAGTCAGACTTTAGAAATGTCATTATAGTGTTAACAACGAATATTGGCGCTGAAAGTATTTCCCGTACAAGTATTGGTTTTACAGAGCAAGATAATAGTCGTGATAATCAGGAAGCAATGAAGAAGGCATTTACACCAGAGTTTAGAAACCGCTTAGATGGGGTTATTCAATTTAAAGCTCTACCTACGACAGTAATCGATTCTGTAGTAGATAAATTCCTTACAGAACTTCAAGCTCAACTTGATGACAAAAAAGTTGTTTTAGAAGTAGATCAGTCTGCACGAGATTGGTTAAGTGAAAACGGTTATGATCGTCTGATGGGTGCTCGTCCAATGCAGCGTTTGATTCAAGAGCATTTGAAAAAGCCGCTTGCTGAAATGATTTTATTTGGTGAGCTGGCTGAAAACGGCGGTAATGTAGCAGTAACAGTTAAAAAAGAAGATGGCAAAGCTGTTGGATTAAAGTTGGAAGTATTTGAAGATTCTGCAGCTGAACCAGCATAGTGTGTTATTAATTGTATTAAAGCCCGTTTATTTAAACGGGCTTTAATTTTTGGGTGAAAGTATGGACATACAAGTTACAAAAGTAATATCTACGACAGCTTTATTTTTTCTAACAGCACTGATGGAAATATTAGGGTGTTACTTTCCATATTTGATCCTAAATCAAGGGCGTTCACAATGGTTGTGGTTCCTCACTGCTGTCGCACTCGCTGCTTTTGTGTGGTTATTGACTTTGCACCCAGCAGCATCAGGTCGAATATATGCTGCATATGGAGGTATTTATATTTGTTCGGCATTGTTGTGGTTAAAGTTTGTGGATCAAATGGATCTTACTAAATGGGATATCATTGGTGGCGGAGTGGTTGTTTTCGGGGCGCTGATTATCATTTTACAGCCACAAGGCTTTATTCGGTGAGTTGTCATAGGAGGAAGTCTGTTTTAATTAAATTAATAATAAATCGACCTTAAATATATTTGAGAAAAATTTATAAGCCTATTTAATAAAATTTACATAAAGGCTTTTTAAATTGGCATGAAATAGGCATATATTTTCTGCCTGAAATTTTGAAATACTTCAGAGTTTCATCATTATTCGACAATAAACGATGTAATTAGAATAAGGATTTTTCATTTGTCTACAATATATTCCAAGCAAGAAAAAACCAGCCGTATCAAAGGAATTATTGGTGCAGCTTCTGGTAATTTAGTTGAATGGTTTGATTTTTATATATATGCAGTATTTGCTGTATATTTTACCCAAGCTTTAACTGCGCCAGATATGGATAGTTCTACCCAAGCCATCTATGTGTGGGGTGTATTTGCAGCAAGCTTTTTTATGAGACCTATCGGTAGTTGGCTTTTTGGTCGAATTGCAGATAAACACGGTCGAAAAAAATCAATGGTCATCTCAATTATATTGATGGCTATAAGTTCTTTCATGTTTGCAGCGTTACCAACGTATGAGCAAGTGGGTATGGCTGCACCGTTTTTATTATTAATGGTTCGACTGCTTCAAGGCTTATCCGTTGGTGGTGAATATGGTGCTGTGGCGACTTATATGAGTGAATTGGGTTTAAAAGGTCAACGTGGCTTTTTTTCATCATTTCAATACGTAACGCTCACGGGTGGTCAACTCCTTGCAAGTTTATTGGGTGTAATATTCTTAGCTTTTATGTCTGAACAGCAGCTTTATGATGGGGGATGGCGAATTCCATTTATTATTGGTGGTGTTGCAGCAATTTTATCTTTATTAGCGAGAAGTAGATTAGAAGAGACTTTATCCAGTGATGAAAGTGACAAAGAAGATTCTGGTACACTTCGTGAGCTTTTTAAAAATCACTGGAAAACTTTCCTTTTGGTAGTTGGTTATACTTCAGCAGGCTCTCTTAGTTTCTATGTGATTACAGTTTACTCAAAAACTTACCTTACCAACATTGGAATAGATCCTAAAACGGTAGGGTTGATGATGACAGCCTGTATTTTTGTTCTCATGGTGGCACAACCATTCTTTGGTGCATTATCAGATCGTATTGGTCGCAGAAATTCTATGCTGTTATTTAGTGGTCTAATGGCTATATTTATCTACCCAGTCATGGCAATCGGGATGAGATATTTCAGCGAAACTCCATTCATTGTCGCGATGCTTCTGATTTTCCTTATGCTATTGCTTAGTTTGTATACCTCTATTGGTGGGATTGTAAAAGCTGAAATGTTTCCTCCGCATGTTCGTGCGTTGGGTGTAGGTTTCTCTTATGCGATAGGTAATGCTGTATTTGGTGGTTCTGCACCTTCTGTTGCCTTACAGTTTAAGGCCGCAGGAATTGAAAATTCATTTTTTATTTACGTAATCATTATTTTAATCGTATGTTTCTTTTGTAGTTGGCAACTTCCCAAAGAACCTAAATATTTAAAAGATGATCATTAAGATTTAGAAAATAAAAAAGCACCCGAGGGTGCTTTTTTAGTGGATGAAATTAATCTTTTTTTAAGCTTTCATTGATGAGGAACTCAACAAGTGCTTTTTGAGCGTGAAGGCGGTTTTCAGCTTCATCCCATACCACAGCATTTTTATGATCGAGCATATTTTCTGAAATTTCTTCACCGCGATGGGCTGGCAAACAGTGCATAAATAAACAGTCTGGATGAGCAAGATCCATTAGACGTTCATTGACTTGAAAATCAGCAAAAGCTTTTTCTCGAATTTTTTGCTCTTCTTCTTGTCCCATGCTGGCCCAAACATCAGTAACGATAAGGTCAGCATTCACTGCAGCATCTTCAGCAGAGTCTACAACTTCGGCGCAGTGCGCGAATTCAGAGAGAAATTCAGGTTTTGGTTTATAACCTTTTGGTGATGCAATCTTGAGTTTAAAGCCCCACATATGTGCAGCTTCGATATATGAGTTACACATATTATTACCATCACCAATCCACGCAACGGTTTTGCCTTGGATTGAGCCACGGTGTTCTACGAATGTTTGAACATCAGCAAGCAATTGGCAAGGGTGGTGATCATCGGTCAGTGCATTAATAACTGGGACTTTAGAATATTCTGCAAAACGAGTGACAATATCGTGGCCAAAAGTACGAATCATTACAATATCAAGCATACTTGAAATAACGCGAGCTGAATCTTCAATCGGTTCGCCGCGACCTAATTGTGTATCCCGGGACGAAAGGAAAATTGCACTACCACCAAATTGGGTCATACCAGCTTCAAAAGAAACACGGGTACGTGTGCTCGATTTTTCAAAAATCATTCCCATTACTTTACCAACAAAGGGTTGGTAGACTTCATGATTATGCTGCATGCGTTTTAATTCTATAGCACGATCAATAATGCGATTTAATTCTGCAGTTGAAAGGTCACGTAAAGTAAGAAAATGTCGTAGAGCCATGGTTACTCCACAATCATTGTTTCGTCAAAATAGTGAGTGAGACGACCAATAATTGTTGGTTGATGAAAAAAACGAGAATCGACTAATATACTATATGTAAAGAGAATTGCAAAAAAACTAGACTTTTTGGTGCCCATCTAGGAAGCGATCGACAGAATAGCTGATGTATTCGATGGTTTCTTGATCGGTTTCAAGTACTGGTATCCCCATTAAAATTTTCCATTCTAAATTTCTTAAGATTCCAAAATATAATTGAGCAGAAAATAAAGGATTTTCACATTTTAACACGCCAAGTTTATGCGCATTTTCTAATGCATTTGCGATCGCTAACTGGATATGTTTAGGGCCTTTTTCGTGCAAATAAAGAGCAAGTTCTGGATTTTTTAGGGATTGCTCAATCACGAGACGCATAAAGGCAGTGTGATCTTCTTTTTTAATGTGGCGATGAAAGTTAAGTAATGTATGTATCAGATAAGATCTAAAATCGCCATGTTCTGGATCATATGCAACACAGATATCTTTAAAAAAGAGTTCACGACGATAATCACATATTGCAGTAAAAAGCCCTTCTTTACCGCCAAAATATTTATAGATAGATGCTTTGGAGCCTCCAGCATGTTGAACAATATCATCCAAAGACACAGCATCGTAGCCACGTTCCAAGAATAGCGTATTGGCGCTTAGCAATAATGCTAAACGTCGTTCTTGACCACGGCGAGTATGGGGCATATCACAACCAGAAGTTTCAATATGTGGAAATGGATGTTGCATGCAGTAACAATAGTGAAAATGAATTTGAAGATGGAGTATAACAAATTAAAGCACTTAACGCCTGTCACTCTAAATAATAACAAAATCAAAAAATGAATGACAATTCACTTTTATATGACTAAAGTTTTAGAGCAAAAATACTAAACGGTCATATATCAAACTAAATTTATAGATATACTAAAAACTCGATAATTATAGTAAACACTGTGGAAAGGAATATGACAGAACAATCGTCTGCAGGCTTAAGATTTAGACAAGCATTAGAAGTGGAAAAGCCATTACAAATCATCGGAACTGTAAATGCATATGCAGCAATGATGGCAAAACAAGTTGGCTATAAAGCAATTTATCTATCGGGCGCAGGTGTTGCAAACTATTCCTATGGTCTTCCTGATTTGGGAATGACGAGTTTAGATAATGTGCTTGAAGATGTTCGTCGTATCACTGAACGTGTAGATACACCTTTACTTGTGGATATTGATACAGGTTGGGGTGGTGCGTTTAATATTGCACGAAGTATCAAGCAAATGATCGCAGCTGGAGCTGCTGCTGTTCATATTGAAGACCAAGTTGCGCAAAAACGCTGCGGACATCGTCCGAATAAAGAAATTGTGTCACAACAAGAAATGGTAGACCGTATTAAGGCTGCTGTTGATGCAAAAACTGATTCTAATTTTGTGGTCATGGCACGTACGGATGCGCTGCAAAAAGAAGGGCTTCAAGCCGTCATTGATCGTGCATGTGCATGTGTTGAAGCTGGAGCTGATGCTATTTTTGCGGAAGCGATGACTGATATAACGATGTATAAAACAGTCTGTGATGCTGTAGGTGTGCCTGTGCTAGCGAATATCACTGAATTTGGTGATACCCCTTATTATACAACCGAAGAGCTAGCAGAACAGGGGATTTCAATGGTGTTATACCCATTGTCTGCGACACGTGCGATGCAGAAAGCAGCATTAGAAGTAATGCATTCAATTCGTAAAGATGGCACGCAAGTGAATGTTATTGATAAAATGCAACAACGAAAAGAATTATACGAGTTCCTTGATTATCATACTTTCGAAAACACACTAGATAAGCTATTCACTCAGGAGAAATAAAAAAATGGCTGAAGGAAAAGTATTGACTGGCGCAGGATTGCGTGGACAAGTCGCAGGTAAAACAGCACTTTCAACCGTTGGGAAAAGTGGTGCAGGCTTAACATATCGTGGTTATGATGTTCAGGATTTGGCGGAAAACTGCCAATTTGAAGAAGTTGCATATTTAATTTTCTTTGGTGAACTACCTACGGCGCAACAACTTGCGGACTATAAAGCAAAACTAAAATCACTGAGAGCATTACCACAAGCACTAAAAGAAGTGCTTGAGCGTATCCCAGCAGACTCACATCCTATGGATGTTATGCGTACTGGTGTTTCTATGTTGGGTAACTTAGAAACAGAACAGTCCTTTGGTGAGCAGCAAGATGTAGCTGATCGTATTTTGGCAACATTGCCAGCCATTATTTGTTATTGGTATCGATATAGCCATGATGGTGTTCGTATCGAAGAAAGTACTGATGACGATTCAATTGGTGCTCAATTCTTGCATTTATTGCGTGGCGAAAAACCTAATGAATTGCATGAACAAGTCATGAATGTTTCATTGATTCTCTATGCGGAGCATGAATTTAACGCTTCTACGTTTACGGCGCGCGTGTGTGCTTCGACGTTATCAGATTTACATTCGTGCATTACAGGTGCGATTGGCTCATTGCGTGGTCCACTGCATGGTGGTGCAAATGAAGCGGCAATGGATATGATTGAGCAGTGGAGCTCTCCTGAAGAAGCTGAGCGTGAAATGCTGGGTATGCTTGAACGCAAAGAAAAAATCATGGGCTTCGGTCATGCAATTTACAAAGACAATGATCCACGTAATGGGATTATTAAGGTATGGTCTGAACGCTTGGCCAAAGATGTAGGAGATACAGTTTTATATCCAGTATCAGTACGTTGTGAAGAAGTCATGTGGCGAGAGAAAAAATTATTCTGTAATGCTGATTTCTTCCATGCTTCTGCTTATCACTTTATGGGTATACCAACGAAGCTATTCACGCCAATTTTTGTGATGTCTCGTGTAACAGGATGGGCGGCACATGTGATGGAGCAGCGTGCGGACAACCGTATTATTCGACCAAGTGCAGATTACACAGGACCTGAATTACGCAAAGTTGTACCAATTGAACAGCGTGCTTAAAAAGCATAATAAAAAGCTCCTTCGGGAGCTTTTTATTTTGTTGAGCTGAGTAAAATGGCATCTTGTTTTTCGTAGCCTGTTTCAGTGGGAATACTCATGTAACTAATGACTGCAACGCGATAATCGGGGAAAGTGTAAGGAAATGCGTAAAGTTTTTTGATCTGAGGTAAATTACGATGATATCGAATATTCTCGAATTGTTGACTTTTATACATTGAAGGATCAGAGCTTTGGCTGAGTTGTACCTGAGATTGGAATTTACTTACTTTAATTTCTGGCACGTTTAACCAAAAATTTCCAGTCTGTTCTCTTTGTCTATTGAATTTTAGTTTAGCAGTCTTGGGGCTTAATGGTGTTGGTTTGACAAGGCGAGCTTGAATACTTTGAATTTTGCGTAGCGCATGCTGAATTTCAGTAATGTGATTTCGGCTATTTAATGGGGTATAAATGGATTGAACCTCAATCGCTTTATGTGGGTTTCTGCTGTTGAGCAAATAATAATAAAGTGTTGGTGGTCGACCAGATTCATCATGGTAATGGCGTAAATAATATATTTTCTGATCTTTAATATCTGAACCTAGTACTTCTATTGTCTCGGGACCGCCGACTGTGGCAAAGGAGGGTGAAGAAATAAGGCAGAAGATGATACCTAGATAAATTTTATGCTTTAAGTGATTATTATTCATTTGGACTCATCTTTTTGTATCTTATATTGAGCATGATTTAAAATTTTAGAATTATGATGAAGAATAGGTTAATCAATTGTGTTGATTAACCTAAATCTAGAAGTTTACTCGGCTGTAGTGCTTACGACTTCATCTTCATCATCTTCAGCAGTATCCATTCCTAATTCTTTTAGCTTACGAGTCAAGGTATTGCGACCCCAACCTAAAAGCTCAGCAGCATGGCGTTTTCTTCCTCGAGTTTGTTGTAGTGCCGCATTAATTAAGGTGCGTTCAAACATAGGCGTGGCGATATCCAATAATTTCATTTCACCATTTTTGAGTTTTTGTACAGCCCACTGACTAAGCAACTCATCCCAATGCTGAATAGCGATACGATCTGCTTGATTGTGTGGATGATTTGGATCATCAGATTTTTGGATTGGCAGTTGTTTTAACTCAGAAGGAAGATCTTCTGGGTAAACCTCTCGTCCAGTAATCATCACTGTCAGCCAGCGACATGTGTTTTCAAGTTGACGTACATTACCTTGCCAAGGCAACTGTTTCATGTATTCAATAGTTTCTGTACGTAAAATCTTTGGACTTACACCAAGTTCTTTACCTGCTCGTGCGAGAAAGTGTTGTGCGAGCATCGGAATGTCTTCCGAGCGGTGAGCAAGTTTAGGAATATGAATACGAATTACATTCAGACGATGATAAAGATCCTCACGGAAGCGTCCATCATGTACTAATTTTTCTAGATCTTGGTGAGTCGCAGCGACAATGCGGACATCAACACGCACTGGAATGTGTCCACCGACGCGATAAAACTCGCCATCAGCTAAAACACGCAATAAGCGCGTTTGGGTTTCGAATGGCATGTCCCCAATTTCATCAAGGAATAATGTACCGCCATTGGCTTGCTCAAAACGACCTTGTCGCTGAGTATTAGCGCCAGTGAATGCACCTTTTTCATGACCAAATAATTCAGTTTCAATCAAATCTTTCGGAATGGCAGCCATATTAAGCGCAATAAATGGCTTGCTGCTACGAGGTGAATGACGATGCAATGCATGAGCGACTAACTCTTTACCTGTACCTGACTCACCGTTAATTAATACCGTAATGTGTGATTGCGACAAACGTCCAATTGCTCGGAAGACTTCCTGCATTGCAGGAGATTCTCCAATGATCTCAGTTGATTGAATTGGCTGTACGGTTGATTTCGCAGATTCTTGTTGTTGGAGCTTATTAATGTGCATGATGGCACGATTGACAAGTGCTAAAGCCTCATCAATATCAAATGGTTTTGGTAAATATTCAAAAGCACCCGTTTGATAGCTTGATACTGCTGACTCTAGATCCGAATGTGCCGTCATGATGATCACAGGTAGATCAGGATAATGACCTTTGACTTTAGCGAGAAAGGTAAGACCATCAATTCCTGGCATCCGTATATCTGTCAAAATTACATCAGGTGTATCATCAAGTAACTGATCCAGTGCAGATTGAGCTTCTTCGAAACTGGTAACATCTAAACCTTCTTCTTTAAATGTTTTTTCTAGAACCCAACGCATGGCGCGATCGTCATCTATTACCCAAATTTTATTTCGCGACATGGTTTAACTCCCAAGGTATATAAAGACTAAATACGGTTTTGCCCGGAACGGATTGGCATTCAATCATTCCATTGTGTTGATGCATAATATTTTGTGCGATGCTCAGACCTAAGCCTGTTCCTTTAGCGCGTCCTGTGACTAATGGATAAAATACGGACTCCAAAATTTCTTCTGGAACGCCAGGGCCGTTATCTTCAATATCAATTCGAACAGTTGAGCGGTGTAAAGTTCCGTTAATCGTGACAAGGCGATGAATACGTGTACGCAAGGTTAATTCAGGTTGAGTGTCTTGAAAAAACTCTTTGTTTTCAGTCATGGCCTGAACAGCATTTACACTGATATTCAACATCACTTGAATAAGTTGATCCCGATCTGCTTCAACATCAGGTAATGAAAGATCATAATCACGAGTAATTTTAATTTTCTTTTTCGTTTGATTTACAATTAACGAACGCACACGCTCCAAAGGCTCGTGAACATTTACAGGTTCATAGCTTGGTAACTGCCGAGAACCGAGCATTGTGTCAGCAAGATTTCTCAGGCGATCTACTTCACTAATAATAATGTCCGTAAATTCTTTATATTCAGGATCATTTAAACTACGTGCCAATAATTGAGTTGCGCCACGTATGCCCCCTAATGGATTCTTAATCTCATGCGCGACACCTCTGATTAATTGGCGTGCGACCTGATGTTGTTGAATAAAATTTTCTTCTTTAGAAATTTTCAACATTCGATCAATTGGATTGAGTTCAATCAGAAGGAGGGGGTGATAACTTTTGCCAGTGTTAAGTTGGGCAACAGAATAGTCAACATGTACATCTTTAAAGTTCACAATAATAGTCGCTTCACGGCGGGTATAAGCTTGCCCCGTGAGTAATGTATTCGTGAGTGCTTCTTCTGTGTTAAATGAATCACCTGGAGATTGTAAAATACTGAGCACAGATTGACCTGATGCTCTTAATAAGCTGATATCAAAGAGTGCTTCACATGAGGAATTTAAATAAAAAATATTTAATTCACTATCGACTAAAAGTATCGCAGTGCTCAAGTTGTCTACGAGTAAACGGTAATCAATCGTTGGTTGTTGATTCATTAACCTCAAAATCCTGTCTTAAAATAGAGCAATTGCATCTATGAGTTTTTCCATCACTGCTCACAAAGAGGGAGTTATTTAATTTTAACGTCCTCAAATAAAGCAAAATATGAGCCAACTTTGTTTGAAATCGTTAAAAACAACTAAAATGAACTCATTTATTAAGAAAAAAAGCGCGAAGCGATTGCAAAATATTCAAGCAAAGTTGGGTTTATTTAATAATGCATCATATTGGTGCGATTGCAATATTTTTTAAAATTTATGGGAATATTTTGGTGCGTTATGCAAAGAGTGGGGTTTTCAACTGTTTTTATGAATTGAAAAGACATACAATACGCGGATTCTAGTGGAGCGCAGATTCATGAAATCCCCCAAAGTCGGTTTTGTTTCTTTAGGTTGTCCTAAGGCATTGGTAGATTCCGAGCGAATTCTTACTCAGTTAAAAACTGAAGGTTATGATGTAGCGTCGGATTATGACGGTGCTGATTTAGTTGTTGTTAATACCTGTGGTTTTATTGAATCTGCAGTACAAGAGTCATTAGACGCGATTGGTGAGGCGATGAGTGCGAACGGTCGCGTCATCGTAACAGGTTGTTTGGGTAAAGATGAAGAAAAAATTCGTCAAATGCATCCAAACGTACTTAAAGTTACTGGTGCAGCAGCTTATCAAGAAGTAATGGAAGCTGTGCATCAATATGTTCCTGAACCTCCTAAACATAATCCGTTTATTGATCTTGTGCCAGAACAAGGTATTCGATTAACACCAAAACATTATGCATATTTAAAGATATCTGAAGGCTGTAACCACCGTTGTACCTTCTGTATTATTCCAAGTATGCGTGGCGATCTGGTATCTCGCCCAGTCGGTTCAGTATTAGAAGAAGCGGCGGCTTTAAAACGATCTGGTGTTAAAGAAGTCTTGGTTATTTCTCAAGATACTTCGGCATATGGTGTAGACACGAAATACAAGCTTGATTTTTGGAATGGTCAGCCTGTAAAAACTAAGTTCTATGATATGTGTGAAGCATTAGGTCAATTGGGTATTTGGGTACGTCTGCATTATGTCTACCCATATCCACATGTTGATGCAGTTATCGATTTGATGGCACAGGGTAAGATCTTGCCTTACTTAGATATTCCATTCCAACATGCAAGCCCTAAAATTTTAAAACTAATGAAGCGTCCAGCGCATAGTGAAAACACGCTAGAGCGTTTAAAAGTTTGGCGTGAAAAGTGTCCTGATTTAGTCATTCGTTCAACATTTGTTGTTGGCTTCCCGGGTGAAACTGAAGAGGATTTCGTGCAACTTCTAGATTGGTTGAAAGAAGCTCAGCTCGATCGCGTTGGTTGTTTTACATACTCTCCAGTTGAAGGTGCAACTGCAAATGATCTGCCAGATCATGTGCCTGAAGAAATTAAACAGGAACGCTACGAACGCTTTATGCAGGTTCAGCAAGAAATTTCTGCTGCAAAGCTACAAAAGCGTATTGGTCAAACCATGACCGTGCTGGTTGATGATCTAGAAGAAGAGTTTCCAGTTGCAGTGGCGCGTTCTTATGCAGATGCTCCAGAAATTGATGGAAATGTCTTTGTAGAAGATATTGATAAGAGCAAGATTAAAGCAGGTGATTTACTGGTTGTTAAAATCACTGATGCGGATGAATACGACCTTTATGCAGAATTGATTGAAATTAAAACCGCATAATTGTTTGAAGTATTACATATAAATGAATTCGGATATTGGAGTTTGTGATGTTAGATTCTAAAAAACCACGCTTTGGTCGTATTCTGCTAAAACTTTCGGGCGAAGCGCTAGCAGGCAATAAAGATATGGGTATTGATGCACAAGTGCTTGATCAAATGTCTTTATCTATTGCTCACTTGGTTGGTCTAGGTGTGCAAGTTGGTATCGTTGTGGGTGGTGGTAACCTTTATCGTGGTAGCCAATTACAGCAAGATGGTTTGGTTGGTCGCGTAACAGGTGATCAAATGGGTATGCTAGCAACTGTAATGAACGGTTTGGCGCTACGAGATGCATTGGTACGTCGTAATATTAAAACCCGTTTAATGTCAGCATTACCAATCGGTACAGTTGTAGAATCATATTCTAGCCGTGATGCGATTCGTCATTTAAATAATGGTGAAGTTTGTGTGTTTGTGGCGGGTACTGGTAATCCATTCTTTACGACAGATACCGCTGCTTGCTTACGTGGTATTGAGATTGAGGCTAACTTAATTCTTAAAGCGACGAAGGTAGATGGTGTCTACAATAAAGATCCAAGCAAATACGAAGATGCTGTTAAATATGATGCATTAACATTTGACCAAGTCTTAGATGAGAAACTTGGTGTAATGGATTTAACCGCGATTTGCTTATGCCGTGACCATAATGTTCCACTTCAAGTATTCGATATGAATAAATCAGGTGCATTATTGTCAGTGGTTATGGGTGAAAAAGAAGGTACTCACGTTACTAATTGATGTACGTGGCTTTCAAAGCTATTTATACTAAACACTATTTTGATTTAAATTTTGAGAATTAGGTAAGGAAGATCACATGATTAACGATCTTAAAAAAGATGCTGAAGAGCGCATGAATAAATCATTGGACTCATTAGAGCATGGTTTTGCTAAAGTTCGTACAGGTCGTGCACATCCATCAATTCTTAACGGCGTAATGGTTCCTTACTATGGCTCTGATGTGCCATTAAACCAAGTTGCTAACATTGGTGTTGAAGATTCGCGTACATTGCTTGTTCAACCTTTCGAGCGCACCATGGTTGCTGCAATTGATAAAGCAATTCGTGAGTCAGATTTAGGTTTGAACCCAATTACTGCTGATTCAATTCGTGTACCAATGGCGGCATTAACTGAAGAAACACGCCGTGATATGCAAAAAGTGGCACGTAACGAGGCTGAAAATGCAAAAGTTGCGATTCGTAATATTCGCCGTGATGTATTAGGTGATATTAAAGCGTTGCTGAAAGAAAAAGAAATTTCTGAAGACGATGAGCGTCGTGCTGGCGATGAAATCCAAAAAATCACAGATAAATTTGTTGCTGAAGTTGAAAAGCGTTTAGCAGCAAAAGAAGCAGAGTTGATGAAGGTCTAAGCTATATAATGACCATCTCAGCAGAGCTTCTGCCTCAACATGTTGCCATCATTATGGATGGCAACAATCGTTTTGCAAAAAAGAAACATCTACAAAAAGGTGATGGACACCGTGAAGGAAAAAATGTCCTTGATCCGATTGTAGAGCATTGTCGTAAAGTGGGTGTAAAAGCACTTACTGTTTATGCCTTCTCAAGTGAAAACTGGAATCGACCTCAATACGAAGTTGATTTGCTCATGAAACTGTTGGAAGAAACGATTAATGAACAAATTCCTCGAATGATAAAGTTTCAGATTGGGCTTAGATTCATCGGGGATCGCTCTCGTTTATCGCCAGAATTGCAACAATTAATGTTGCAAGCAGAACAAAGGACTGCTACTTTCACAGAAATGACGCTCACAATTGCTGTGAGCTATGGTGGAATGTGGGATATCGCACAAACTGCTAAAACAATCGCACAACTCGTCAAAGAACAAAAAATTGATGTTGATCAAGTTGATGTTGATTTGTTTGCTCAGTATGTCAGTTTAGGTGACTTACCTCCAGTCGACTTATTGATTCGTACTGGTGGTGATTATCGATTGTCTAATTTTTTATTATGGCAATCTGCATATGCTGAGTTGTATTTTACTGAGACGTTGTGGCCAGAATTCACAACAGAAGAATTGGATCATGCCTTTGGTGTGTTTTTAGGGCGTGAAAGGCGCTTTGGAAAAACCTCTGAGCAGGTCCAACAAGAGAAAATAGAGAACTAATAATGTTAGAGCGGATAATTACCGCATTGATTTTAGTGGCTGTAGTCTTGAGCTGTATGTTTGCAACTACATCCATTTATCCAATGTTAGCGTTAATGATTATCGCTGCCGGGGGGGCTGGCTATGAGTGGTTTAAACTCATGCCTCGTCAAACTGATCAAGTGAATAAATTTAAAGCAGGATGCTTTGGTGTAATCACTGCGGTATTTTCTGCAATTGCGCTTTATTTTGATGATCTAGTACTGCTGTTGTGGAGTGCTTCGATTATTACTTGGGTTATTACCATTTATTGGGTTAAGCAATATCCTCTTTATGATGCGTGGTATAACACTTCACTGAATTGGATTGGTGTAGTGATTATTAGCGCTGCAGTATCGGCAATATACGAAGTCTGGATAAGTTCACCTTGGTGGCTCATGTATCTATTCCTCTTAGTGTGGGGTGCTGATAGTGGGGCGTATTTTGTAGGTAGGAAGCTTGGTAAGCGTAAGCTTGCACCTGAGGTGAGCCCGAATAAATCTATTGAAGGGTTAATCGGTGGTGTAATTACAGTCATCATTGTTATCTTATTTGTACAATTTAACTATTTAGATTTAACCGCAGTAGAGCATATTCTATTTTTACTCCTATCTGTGCTGACAGTATTTAGCTCAGTTCAAGGTGATTTATTTGAATCAATGATTAAGCGTCGTGCAGGTATTAAGGATTCAGGTCGTATTTTGCCTGGTCATGGTGGTGTATTAGATCGCATTGACTCATTGCTTGCTGCCGCACCTATTTTTGCTGCGGGAATATTTGTTTTAAAACTTGTTGGTGTAGATTTATAGATGTCTCAATCAGTATGTATATTAGGTGTAACGGGTTCAATTGGACAAAGTACCTTAAAAGTCATTGATCGACATCCAGAGAAGTACAATGTTTTTGCGGTATCTGCATTTAGTCGTGTAGAGCAGTTAAGCGAAATATGTCAACAATATCATCCACAGTATGCTGTTGTACCTTCAGGCAAGGTGGATGAACTACATCAATTTTTCAAATTAAAAAATATCACTTCAACCGAAATTCTCTCTGATGAGTCGGGTTTAATCGCTGTTGCTGAGCATCCTCAGGTTGATATCGTGATGGCGGCGATAGTGGGTGCGGCAGGATTATTGCCAACACTCGCTGCTGTTCAAGCTAGTAAGCGTGTTCTTCTAGCAAATAAAGAATCGTTGGTGATGTCTGGTGACATCATGATGAAGGCCGCTAAAGAGAATAAAGCCTTATTATTACCTGTAGATTCTGAACATAACGCAATATTTCAGTGCCTGCCTCAAAATTATTTACAATTAGATACAGGTGGTAAACCCCAGTTAGGTGTCTCACAAATTTTGTTGACTGCTTCTGGCGGTCCATTTTTGCATCATACGCTAGATGAGCTCAGTAATGTGACACCTGCACAGGCTTGTAAGCACCCTAATTGGTCAATGGGACAGAAGATATCAGTTGATTCGGCAACGCTAATGAACAAAGGTCTCGAGTTGATCGAGGCCTGTCATTTATTTTCAATTCAAGAACATTTTGTTACAGTGGTTGTGCACCCACAAAGTATTATTCACTCAATGGTTCAGTATGTTGATGGTAGTACTTTGGCTCAAATGGGTAATCCTGATATGTGTACGCCGATTGCACATGCATTTGCATGGCCAGATCGGATTGAAACACATGTTCCTCCGCTAGATTTATTTCTAAACGATACGCTTAATTTTATGCAGCCTGATACTATACGCTTTCCAGCGTTGCAATTGGCTCGTGAAGCAATGAAATCTGGAGGATTGGCGCCTGCGATCTTAAATGCTGCAAATGAAATCGCGGTTGAAGCATTTTTAAAAGATAAAATCAAATTTTTAGATATTCCTAAAGTTGTTGAATCAACTTTGAGTCATGTTCAAAATTCAAATGCTGATTCTTTAGAGCTAATCTTAGAGACTGATGCGCTTGCACGTCGCTATGCTATTCAACTCACGAATTCACTGAGTACCTAAGATGAATATACTTTTCATTATCGTCGCGGCTATTTTGCTTCTAGGTCCATTGATTGCAATTCATGAATTTGGACATTACTGGGTAGCACGAAAACTTGGCGTTAAGGTTCTTGTGTATTCAATTGGATTTGGTCCAACAGTTTTAAAGTGGACCTCTAAAAAATCGGGTATCCAATATCAGCTCTCTGCATTACCTTTAGGTGGTTATGTAAAAATGTTGGATGAGCGTGAAGGTAATGTAAGTGCGGAAGATTTACCTTATGCGTTTAATCGGCAATCTCCTTTAAAACGAATTGCAATCGTTGCTGCGGGACCACTTGTTAATTTAATTTTTGCTGTTTTACTTTTTTGGATTCTGTTCTTACCAGCTCATGAACAATTAAACACTCGAGTTGGTAAAGTGATTGAAAATACGCCAGCCGCACAAGTAGAGATGCGTTCTGGTGATAAAATCATAGCAGTGGATGGAACTGCGACGCCAACTTGGGAAAAATTGAATTATGCGCTGATTGATCGCGTAGGTGAAACTGGTACGATTCAAATTCAAGCTGATCGTGATGGTCAGGTACAAACTTTTAATTTACCGATTCAGCAATTTCTAAAAGATCAGTCTCAATCACCTTTGGATGTCTTGGGGTTTTTACCATATCGACCTCATATTCAACCAGTTGTTCATAAATTATCTGAAGATGGTGCTGCTATACGCCAAGGGATGAAAGAAGGTGATGTAATTGTCGCGATTGATAATAAAAAAATTAACGATTGGTTTGAAGTTGTTGATATAGTACAAAAATCACCAGAAAAACTATTGAATATTGAAGTGATGCGTCAAGGCGAGATTGTTCAATTAAAGGTCATGCCGCAAGGAAAGCGTGACAATATGGGCAATACGACAGGAATGTTGGGAGTGCAAGCTCAATCTGGTCAGATCAATATTCCTGCTGAATATAAGCATACAATTCAATATAATCCAGCGGAAGCTTTTGTGGTTGCGGTTGAAAAAACGGGTCAATTATCTTCTATGATCCTTGGCTCAATTGTCAAAATGATTCGTGGATTGATTGGGTTGGATAATCTCTCGGGTCCAATTACGATTGCTAAAGTTGCAGGTCAAAGTGCTGAAATGGGGTGGCAAACTTTCATTTCATTTATGGCATTAATGAGTGTAAGTTTGGGGATATTAAATTTGCTTCCGATTCCGATGTTGGATGGTGGGCATTTAGTTTATTACATAATTGAATTAATTCGTGGTAAACCTGTTTCTGAACAAATACAATTGGTTGGATTAAAAATTGGTATGGTGTTGCTGGGAAGTATGATGTTTCTCGCAATATTTAATGATTTTATGCGTTTATAAGCGTTATAGATGGATAATTAACTTACTGGAAAACAATAGGCATGCAGCACAAACATTTATTTATGCCATTGGCACTCGTTAGCGCAATGGCAGCAGTACAACAAGTATATGCAGCAGACGAGTTTATCGCGCGGGATGTGCGTGTTGATGGATTAGTTCGACTAACGCAGGCTAATGTACTCGCAATGTTACCGGTGAATGCTGGGGATCGCATTAATGATCCAGTGATTGCGAATGCGATTCGTGCCTTGTATGCCTCTAATTCGTTTGATGATATTCAAGTTTTTAAAGAAAACGATGTTTTGGTTTTTAAAGTCGTTGAACGTCCTATTATTTCTAAAATCAATTTTAAGGGTAATAAGCTCATTCCAAAAGAAGCCTTGGAAGAGGGCTTGAAGAAAATGGGTCTAGCTGAAGGTGAGGTGCTCACTAAATCTGCACTTCAGACGCTAGAAACCGAGCTTGAACAACAGTATTCACAACAAGGTCGCTACAATGCTGATATTCAGGTTGAAACTGTTGCAAAAGCTAATAACCGTGTAGATGTCAATATTAATTTCATTGAAGGTAAACCAGCTAAAGTTTTTGAAATTAATTTAATTGGTAATACTGTATTTAAAGACGATGAAATTAAGCAAGTCTTTGCTGTCAAGGAAAGCGGATGGTTATCTGTCATTTCCAGAAATGATCGCTATGCGCGTGAAAAAATGGCAGCAAGCCTTGAAGCATTAAGAGCTTTATACCTTAATAAAGGTTATATCAATTTTGAAATTACCAACTCTAATTTGAATATCAGTGAAGATAAAAAAAATATTTTTATTGAAGTTTCAATGAATGAGGGTGAGCAATTTAAATTTGGTGAAACCAAATTTTTAGGTGATGCTTTATATAAAGATGAAGATCTTCGTGCACTAAAGATTTATAAAGATGATGCAACTTACTCACAAGAGTTGGTGAATGCAGTAAAACAGTTGTTACAGCGTAAGTATGGTAATGCTGGTTATTACTATGCTGAAATTAATGTTGTGCCTCAAATTGACAATGAAACAAAAAAAGTTAATTTGAATTATTACATCAATCCGGGTCAGCAAGTTACGGTTAGACGTATTAATTTTACAGGTAATACCAAGACTGCTGATGAAGTTTTACGTCGTGAAATGCGCCAGATGGAAGGTGCATTAGCGAGTAATGAAAAAATTGATCTTTCTAAAGTCCGTTTGATGCGTACTGGATTTTTCAGCAAAGTTGATGTTAAGCCTGTACGTGTTCCAGGAGCGCCTGATCAAATCGATTTGAATATCGCTGTTGAAGAACAACACTCAGGATCAAGTACTTTAGCTGTTGGTTATTCGCAAAATGGTGGTATCACATTCCAAGCAGGCTTAAGTCAAACTAACTTCTTAGGTACAGGTAACCGTGTAGCGATTGATCTTTCTCGTTCTGAGACACAAGATTATTATAACCTAAGTGTTACTGATCCATACTTTACAATTGATGGTGTCAGCCGTGGTTACAATCTCTATTATCGTAAGACGAAATTAGACGAAGACTATAACGTTAACAATTATGTTACAGATAGCTTCGGTGGTGGTCTGAGCTTTGGTTACCCAATTGATGAGAATCAGAGCTTAAGTGCTGGTATTAATATTGATCAGACTGAAGTAACGACTGGGCCATTTGTTTCTACTTATGTTAGAGATTATCTTAAAGAGCATGGTGGTCGGGCGACTGGTATATCAAACCCGGTGTGTCCAGAGGGTAAAGTTGTAGGTGATCCAGCAACTTGTGGACCTAATGATCAAGACTTAATTACTTATGAGAATGAGTTTAAAGGTGATTTCTTTACTTATAGTTTAAATTTAGGATGGTCTTACAACACATTAAATAATCCACGCTTCCCAACGTCGGGTATGTCTCATCGTGTTAATGCAGAGATTGCATTGCCGGGTAGTGATGTTGAATATCAGAAGTTAACATACGATACTCAAGCCTTTATTCCTTTAGGAAAGGATTTTGTATGGCGTGGTTATGGTAAGGTAGGTTTCGGTAATGATTTACCATTCTATAAAAACTATTACGCTGGTGGATATGGGTCTGTTCGTGGTTATGATAATAGCACATTAGGTCCAAAATATCCGAGTATTACAGATGCTGCTCTAACTAGAGAAGATAGAAACCCTGAAGAGGTGGGGGGTAATGCATTAGTTCAATTTGGCACTGAATTAATCTTACCAGTTCCTTTCAAAGGCGACTGGGCGCGACAGGTCCGTCCTGTTATTTTTGCAGAAGGTGCTCAAGTGTTCGACACTCAATGTGACGTACCTACTGGAAATATTTATTTTGGCGCAACCAATCCGACGGCATTCGATGCTAGACAGTACTGTAAAGATAACTTTGGCTTCGATGCCGGAAATATGCGTTATAGTGTTGGTGTAGGCTTCACATGGATTACGATGATTGGTCCACTATCATTAAGCTATGCGTACCCACTGAATGATAAGCCTGGTGATGAAACTAAGTCTGTTCAATTTGAAATTGGTCGTACTTTCTAGTACGGCCTTTTGCCTTAAAAGGAATAATAATGAATATATTTAAAACAATGATATCAACGGCTTTACTCACATCTGTAGTTGGCTTTGCACATGCAGCAGGATATGGGGTAATCGATTTAGAAAAAGTGGTAGAAAATAGCACGTATTTAAAGCAGCAGAATGCTCAGCTTGAGCAGACAATTAAACCGCAAACGGTAAAGTTGGAACAGTTAGGTAAAGAAATTGAAGCGTTGGCTAAATCAGCTCAAGCCAATCAATCGAATGCCCAGCAACTATCCTCTCAATATCAAACGAAGATGAACGAATTTCAATCTTTACAACAGACTGTTCAATCACGTGTTCAAAGCACCATTCAAAATACAAACAAAGTTTTTGACTCAAGAATTAAACAAATTGCTGAACAATTGCGCAAAGAAAATAATCTTGATTTAGTTTTAAATAAAAATGCTGCCTTGGCATATGACCCAAAATACGATTTAACTGCTAAAATGATTCAAAAGGTTAATGCAATCAAATAGTCAATGAAATCAAATCAATTTCGTCTCGATCACTTGGCCAAACTTGTACAAGGCCAAGTTATTGGTGATGCAGATCTGTTGCTAGAGGGTCTTGCAAGTTTAACTCAAGCGAACTCAAACCAAATTTCTTTTGTAAATTCTGATAAGTATTTAGACGAAGCGATTTCATCTCAAGCAGGTGCCTTAATTGTCACTTCTGAGATGCAGGCTCAGCTTAATCAGCATAATAATTTTATTGTCGTACAAAATCCGTATCTTGCTTTCGCGATTTTAACTCATGTGTTCGAATCTAAAACTGTGCAACGTGGAATCGAGGCCACCGCAGTAATCGATCCGAGTGCTATGATTGGAGATAATGTATACATTGGTCATTACGTTGTAGTTGGCCCACATGCCGTGATTGGTTCAAATACAGTAATTCATTCGCAAACTAAAATTGATGAGTATGTTGAAATCGGTGAGGATTGTTTCATTGATTCGCATGTCACGATTACGGGTCGATCTAAAATTGCTAAACGTGTTCGTATCCATGCGAATACCGTAATTGGAGGAGAGGGTTTTGGCTTTGCTCCTTATCAAGGTAAGTGGAACCGAATTGCTCAACTCGGGTCTATTCAAATTGGAAATGATGTCAGAATTGGTTCTAACTGTAGTATTGATCGTGGCGCTTTGGATGACACTATACTTCATGATGGTGTGATTATTGATAATCTTGTGCAAGTCGCACACAACGTTCAAATCGGTGAAAATACTGCGATTGCTGCAAAATGCGGTATCGCGGGCAGTACTGTGATTGGCAAAAACTGTATCCTTGCAGGTGCTTGTGGTATCTCAGGACATCTAAAAATTGTAGATAATGTGACGCTAACTGGAATGTCAATGGTCACAGGTAGCATTTTAGAAGCTGGTACATATTCTTCAGGAATGGGATTGCTCGAAAATTCTCGTTGGAAACGAACAGTTGTTCGTCTAAGACAATTAGCAGATGTGCCATTGACCAAATTAGTCAAACAAATAGATGATATGCAGGCTCAGTTAGAGTCAATCGAATCAACTTTAAAATTGCGTAAATAATATGACAGAGTCTACTTTATCTTTTTCAATTCCTGAATTGCCGATGAATATTCAAACAATTCGTGAATATTTGCCGCATCGTTATCCATTTCTATTGGTAGACCGTGTTACAGAAGTGACTGAGAATGGAATTGTCGGATTTAAAAATGTCTCCATAAATGAAGAGTTTATGCAAGGTCATTTTCCAGGTTATCCAATCATGCCGGGTGTCTTAATCGTTGAGGCGATGGCACAAATTTCTGGCGTTCTTGGCTTTATCATGAACAATGAAAAACCCAAACCTGGTTCACTTTTTCTTTTCGCTGGCGCTGAAAAAGTTCGTTTTAAAAAACAAGTCGTTCCTGGTGATCAACTCGTGTTAAAATCAGAGCTTGTAATGCAGAAACGTGGTATTTACAAGTATCTTTGTAGTGCGAGCGTTGATGGTGTAATTGCAGCGACAGCTGAAATTATTATCTCTCATCAGAAATTAGAGCAAGCATGAGTAACAGTGATTTAATCCACCCTACAGCAATTATTGATCCTACGGCAACGATTGCTTCTGATGTAAAAATTGGTCCTTATTCGATTATTGGTCCTCATGTGACGATTGATAGTGGGACAGTATTACATTCTCATGTGGTGGTTGGTGGATATACTCGCATCGGTAAATCAAACGAAATTTTCCAGTTTGCCAGTGTGGGTGAGGTGTGTCAGGATCTTAAGTATGCAGGTGAAGAAACTTGGCTTGAGATTGGAGACAACAACAAAATTCGTGAGCATTGCAGTCTGCATCGCGGTACAGTGCAGGATCAAAGTATTACTAAAATTGGTAGTAATAATCTGTTGATGGTCAATACGCATATTGCGCATGACTGTGTGGTGGGTAATAACAACATTTTTGCAAACAATGTTGGTGTCGCAGGTCATGTGCATGTTGGTGACTTCGTTGTTGTCGGTGGCAACTCCGGTATTCATCAATTCTGTAAAATCGACTCATACAGCATGATTGGTGGAGCATCATTGATTTTGAAGGATGTTCCTGCTTATGTGATGGTGTCTGGTAATCCGGCGCATGCATTTGGAATGAATGTAGAAGGTATGCGTCGTAAGGGTTGGTCCAAAGATGTAATCAATGGTTTACGAGAATCATTTAAGTTGATTTATAAAAGTGGTCTGACGACACAACAAGCCATTGAGCAGATTACTGCTGAAATTTTACCAAATGTTTCTGAAGCTCAGCTCCTCATAGATTCTCTAAATGAATCTAAGCGCGGTATTGTTCGTTAAGAGCTTTTGCTAGCAAAAAAAAGACATCTTATGATGTCTTTTTTATTTAACTTTTTTTGAAATATCCAGCTTCTTCTGAGTCAGGATAGGTGCTTAGTAGTTTATTTTTATAAATTTCAGCAGTTTGAGCGTTTTTATTTACATCTTTCGCGATGCTATACAGCTGATATAAAGATCGCGGTGCTTTTCCTGAATTTGGAAACTTCGAAGCGACAGTTTCATAGTGTTTTCTTGCTTCTTCATAATTGGGTGGTTCAATTGCTAAATTGAATTCAGCTAACCAAAAATAGGCATTACCTGTATACACACTATTTGGATTGTTACGTACAAAGTTTTGCATAGGTGCAATGGCTTTTTTTGCGCCACCTTGTTTGTATGCATCTAAGGCAACTGTATAAGCCGCTTTATCAAGTTCTTGTTGGTTGGTTTGATTCAAGTTCGTTGCATTTTGTGATGCTGTGGTATTGGAGTTAGTGCTAGTGCTTGGTGCAGTTGGCTCGTTAGGAATGGGTGGTGCAGCATTAGGATCATCGGCATTGGACTCCTCCACAGGATCAATTTTTTGTTGAAGGAGTTCTAATCTTTGATCTAGATCTGTATAGCGATTTTTTAATTCGTTGGTCAGTTGATTAATTTGATGTTCTTGTTCTTCTAATTTGCCTTGAAGTGCACGAATTTGATTTTCTAAGCGTTGATTTTGTTGGATAAGCTGCCAACTGGTGTTGGTAGGGGCTGTAGCGGTGTTATTCGCTGCGACTGCTGTTTGGTTCAAACTCGAATTTTGGCTTAATCCTTTTGATTCGATAGGAATATTGGCAAAAACTGATGTTGAGCTCATCAATGCTAGTGCAAGAAAAGTACGCTTATTGAGCATGTTCATTATTCCATATGTGTCCATACTCAAATTTGAACTTTGAGTATTTTCAATTCTTAATAATCAGATCATTAAAAACGTCATAGCATTTAAAATCAATATAAATTTACAATGAAACTGTATAAATGAAGAAATTTAAGTTGAAGTTATTTAGATGAAAAATATCAAGTTTGTTGTTAATAGATTAGTAAATATTCACTTGAACTTTTTTAGTGCCTTTAAAGCCCATTATGGTCTTGCAAGATCGTTAAAAATCTCTATACTCTGTTCTTGCAATGGTAGCCCTGCTGGTGGCTTCGCAATTGTACTCTGAGAACCCCGCCAGGACCGGAAGGTAGCAACGGTATCAGAACTATAATGTGCCGGAGTTTTGCTAGTAGGGTTGCCACCATTATAATAATTTTATTTCTTATTCTTCATTCTCTTTTCGTTTTATAGCTTTCATAATCGCATCCATTTCAAAGCCTCTATATTGTAAAAAGCGAATTTGTTTTGCTTTTAATTTTGCGTCCTGAGCAACTTCATAGCCATATTTTTTGACCTTCAATAAGTATGCTTGTTCATACCAATCTATTTCTTCCATTTCTGGTTCAGCCAACGCTTTATCAACGTGTTTGCTTTTAAGCGCTAGCTTTATTCGATTTGGACCTTTTCCTTTACGTAATTGGCTGCGTACCGTCATTTCTGCAACGCGAGCATCACTTTGATAATTTTCTCGCGCTAGCTCATCAACTAAGCTCAAAACCTCTTCCTTATTTTGTGCATACAAAGCAAGTTTATCAATTAAGTCTTTTTTTGAGTATTCTTTGCGAGTTAAGACTGCAAATGCATACGATCTCAAACGAGTCCCTGTTAAGCCTTTATTCTGTGCTAGAACTGATGAATGAGTATCATCTAAATCACATTCATCTGGTGCTTGATCGGTTAGGTGTTGACTAGCCGAGTGTTGATCATTGATGAGATGTTGAGGTTCATCTTCATTCATTATTGATTTTAATTGCTCATAATGAATGAACTTGGGAAACTTCTCTGACATTTTAAATCCATGCACTTAAACAAAAGCGCCCAGAATTTGGGCGCTTCGATTTCAAATTTTTGAAAAATTATACTTCAAATAAATCTGCTTCTTCGTCATTTTCTTCAGTTGGAGCTGGTGTCGCTGTGGTTAACAATTGTTCACGAATCATGCGATCAAGATCTTGTGCAAGTTGAGGATTTTCCTCAAGGTGACGAATCACGTTGTTCTTACCTTGTCCAATCTTGTTGCCTTGATATGAATACCAAGCACCAGCTTTTTGAACAAGTTCTTGTTGTACAGCGAGATCGACCAATTCAGCAAGCTGATTTGTACCTTTACCGTACATGATTTGGAATAATGCTTCACGGAAAGGAGGTGCCATTTTGTTCTTCACCACTTTAACGCGTGTTTCAGAACCAACAATCTCATCGCCTTCTTTCACTTGACCAATGCGGCGAATATCTAAGCGTACAGAAGCATAGAATTTGAGCGCATTACCACCAGTAGTGGTTTCTGGACTTCCAAACATGACTCCAATTTTCATACGAATTTGGTTAATGAAGATCACCATGCAGTTGGAGCGCTTTGCATTACCTGTAATTTTACGCAATGCTTGGCTCATCAAGCGTGCTTGTAGACCCATATGAGAGTCACCCATTTCACCCTCAATTTCGGCTTTAGGGGTTAAGGCTGCTACAGAATCGACAACAATTAAATCGATAGCGCCAGATCGTACCAGCATATCTGCAATTTCTAGTGCTTGTTCACCGTGATCAGGTTGTGACACCAATAAGTTATCGATATCTACACCAAGTTTGCGAGCATATTGAGGATCTAAAGCATGCTCAGCATCAATAAATGCACAAGTACCACCAGCTTTTTGACATTGCGCAATCGCTTGAAGTGTCATGGTGGTTTTACCTGATGATTCTGGACCATAAATTTCAATAATACGGCCTTTAGGTAAACCACCAATACCTAATGCGATATCCAGTGTAAGAGAGCCTGTAGATACAGCTTCTACAGCTTGAACAGTATTGTCACCAAGGCGCATTACCGTATTTTTACCAAATTGTTTTTCAATTTGGCTTAAAGCAGCACTCAGTGCTTTGCTTTTATTATCATCCATCTCATAACCTCAAAACGATGTAAATCACTGATAACTTAAGTGGATGTCTTTAATTAAGTCTAATGTCCACGGCATTTATAGTGACAGAAAAAATCGGACTGTTCTATAATTTTAAACTTCAAAACGACAGTATTTGTCGCTTTAACTTATTCATCATCGTATGACCAAACTTCGTCATATTGCTGACCATTTTGTTGACGGAATCTTGTAATATCACGTCGATCTTTTTTGCTTGGTCGATGATCTGGTCGTGCAAGATTATGCAATTTTCTTTGTGCAGAAAGCAACTCACGACGCGCGATACTGACTTCAGTTTCTTCATATAGTAATTGTGCAGTAGGTGCCCCGCCTCGTACAGATGATAATGCTTTCACAATGACGGTTTTCTTTTCAAATCCCTGCTGAATCGTTAACTCCATTCCTACACGTACTTCTCTGGAAACTTTAACACGATCATTGTTGTGATGAACTTTACCACCTTCGATTGCTGCTTTGGCAATTGAGCGGGTTTTAAAAAAGCGTGCTGCCCAAAGCCACTTATCAATTCGCATTGAATCTGTGATTTTAGTTTCATGCTGTTTTGACATTCATTTCTTTCTCATGGTTAATTTGGTCTAAATAGGGGATTAATGATCTTAGATAATTGATTGCAGGATACTGAAGTTTAGACCTTTCACGCTCAGGTTGAGCGCTAGATGGTTGGGTAATTGTGATTAGATGCTCAATACCAAAAGATTTAGCACCTTCGAGTACAACCGCAGTATCATCAACGAGAACGCAGTGACGAGGTTCAAATGGGTGCATGTGCTGTAATTGATCCCAAAATTCAAAACGCTCTTTAGCAAAACCGATTGTTTCACTACTGATCATCACTTCAAAATAAGAGGTGAGGTCAACTTGATTCATTTTCAATGCCAATCCTCTTTCATCAGCATTGGTGACTAACCATATTCGGTATCCAGCTTGCTTAAGGCTTGATAATAACGCAATGCATCCCTGTCTCGGCTTGATGAATTCTTTGTGATCGTGTTGAAGCTGGAAAGTATCAACGCCGACTTTGGCTGTCCAAAAGCGCGTAGAATACCAATCGAGCGTGTGCTTATGATCTTGATAAAATTTAAATAGAATTTGATTGCTCTGCTCTAAACTGATTTGATGAGTTTTGGCATGTCGCTCAGGGAGTTTGTGATTCCAAATTAAATCGTCAAAAGCAAGATCGAGTAGGGTTCCATCCATGTCGAACATGATGATGGGTTTATTCATTCATCTTTCCTCAGGTATTGTTGCAATTTAGCACAAATAAAAACAACAAAATGGGTGTTATTTAAATATGGATTTACACCATCATTTGATGCAAAAGGTTGGACTCGCATCAGCATTTTAAAATTGAACTTCAAGAATGGGTGTGCGTGGTGACTTCTATATTTCATTCCATTCATATTATATCGAATTAGATGTGTGAGGTCACAAATTTAGATCTTGAAAATGAATACAAAAATAGTATAGAAGTCGCTATGAAAGCATCATATTTTTTGAAAATGGTGCATAGGAGTTTGAAGTATGACAAAACATGATAATAGTTCGAAACCACACAAAGAATCTAATGAGGATAAAGGGAATCAGGACTCTTTTAAAAATAAAGAGCCTGTAAAAAAACCGAATGAACAGCCTGAAAGTCCAGTCAAAGAGCAAAAATAAAAAACAAGCCTTCTTTAAGAAGGCTTGTTTTTTATTGTTGATACTGACTCTAAGGCGCGCTCTGATTTTTGGAACTATTGCGGGTGTTATTTAAGATGTATTGAGGGTTGTTGGCAATCACGCTTCGGATTTTGTTTTAAAAGTGTTAGAGTTCTTATGATTGAAATGGGTTATGTGTTTCAAAGTGGTTATATTTATAGGTTTGCTCCTATAAATATAAATCCAACAATGCAAATTAAATCACGCTGCATTTTAGGCTGAGGTTCTTAATATGATCGTCGTGCTTAGAGTGTGTAGCGCCAGAAAAAATAGGTTTTATCCATGTTTATCACAACGCATGCTCCCCAAGATCAACAAATGTTAAATTTGGTTCCGATTTTGGCTGTTGCAAGCCAAATATTATTAGAAGAATATCAAAACTATTGTGCTGGACGTGATTTTAAAATCAACGAAAAAGATGACCATTCTCCTGTAACTCAAGCAGATTTAAAGGTCAATCAATATCTGCTCAGAGAGCTTGCAAAACTTACACCTGATATTCCGATCATTTCTGAAGAAAGTGATTATTCAGAGCGACATGAATGGCCTCAATGTTGGATGCTAGACCCTTTGGATGGTACGAAGGAGTTTATTCATGAGCGTGATGAATTTACGATTAATCTGAGTCTTATTCAGAACCATCAAACTGTATTTTCAGTTATAGTCGTGCCGACAGAGCAAGTTATGTATATGGGCTATTTGACGGATCTTCCTTATAAATATTCATTTATGAACAATATTTGGGAAAAATATTGCAAATTTAAAGCCTCACCAGTCGATGCCATCCAAATTGGACTGAGTCATAGTAGTAAAAATCCTAAGTATCAACAATATATTGATTATATTGAAAGAGAAATACCGGTTATACGTCGTGAAGCTGGAAGTGCTTATAAATTTTGCATGATGCTTGAAGGTGAGATAGATATTTACCCAAGATTTCATCCAACCTCTGAGTGGGACACCAGTGCTGGACAAGGCTTGCTAGAGAGTATAGGGGGGGGGTTAGTGACCTTAGATTCTGTGCCATTTACCTATAATCAGCGTGATACTGTTTTGAATAATGGTTTTATCGCCTATCGTGATCCTGAAATGAGGCAATTGGCTTTAGATGCGTTGTCAAATGTACTTTAGGGGAGTGGAACTATAATTTCATCGTGTTATAGTCAAATTAATTTCATTTATTAGAATTATTATGTCGCTGAAGTTGCTTCCTCCAAGTATGCTCAGAGCGGTTGATTTACTGCCCGATGTTGCTGTGCCTGTTACACTATTTACTCGCCACTCAATACGTGAAATGGTGGTGGGCCAAGGACTCGCTGGATATGATTTGCAATTAACAGATCAAGGTAAGGATCTGGCGCAGGCTTGGGGGGCTTATCTTATTGATCAAACAGATCGTGTGATTGAACACTGTATTTCTAGTCCAATTCAACGTTGTATTGATACTGCAGCACTGATGATTCAAGGTGCTGATCAAATCAATCCTAAGTCAAATACCCATCATATTAAAATTGTTGAGCAGGGGCTTTTGGTCGAGCCTGGTAGCTTCGTTTTAGATATCGATCAAGCTGCGCCATATTTTAAGCAACAAGGTGCTTTGGGCTTTATCAATAGCTTTGTAAACAATACCTTACCTGGGATGAAGCAGCCAATTACAGGTGTGGTTGATGTTTTACATTTGCTTTATCAAACTCACCCTCAACAGAATCATGGATTAAGTTTGGCGGTTAGCCATGACACTATTCTGGCTGGTATTCTGGCTGTGATTTCAGGTAAAACACAGATTCGTCAGCAGGATTGGCCAGAAATGATGGAAGGTTTGTTTGTTTGGTTTGAAGGTGAAGCATTTATAGATGCAAAATTGAAATGGATATGGCGTGGTGAATCTAATGAGCTGTCTATTCGTGAATTTATAGAGCAAGAAAGATAGTAATTTTAATATTTTTTAAGCATTATTGATAAATTTAAGATATAAAAAAGCCCTTAAAGGGCTTTTTTTAACGCAACTTAGTTAGAAGCTAAAGCTTTAACTTGTGCATTTAAACGGCTCTTATGACGAGCAGCTTTGTTCTTGTGGATGATACCTTTGTCAGCCATACGGTCGATTACAGGTACTGCAGTTTTGTAAGCTTCAGAAGCTGCTGCATAGTCACCTGCAGCGATCGCTGCTACTGTGCGTTTAAGGTAAGTACGAACCATAGAACGTAAGCTTGCGTTGTGTTTACGTGCTTTAACGTTTTGACGAGCACGTTTTTTTGCTTGAGCAGAGTTTGCCACTCGTGCACTCCTTGAAATTGATTGGTCTGGGCGGGCTGAAATTTCAACTAAATACAAACATTAGAAGAATTTACACCAGCCCGTAAACAAGTGCCATATTGTGATTAAATGATGCGGCAAAGTCAAGTCTTGACATGCTTTGACAACATTTTTGATGCAGATAAAATGCGGTTAGCGCGTTAGATTATATGAATATTGGAAGGAATGGCGAAAAAATGATTAAAAATATTAAAAGTGCAATAGTTATAGGGGCAACTGGTTTAGTTGGTCGATCTTTGGTAAATCATTTGAATCAATTGGTAGATTGCGACAGAATTGTCGTAGTTGTTCGTAAGCATGATGAACAATTTGAAAAGTTCACTAAAGTTGATCAGTTGGTCATTGATGACTTTTTAATGTTAAATGATGAGGACGCTTCTGGATTCTCACATGCGTTTAGTTGCCTAGGAAGTACAATTAAAAAAGCAGGCTCTAAAGAAAATTTTTACAATATCGATTTTGAGATAAATGCTCATTTTGCTGATTTGCTCGTGAATACCGATACTTTTTTTGCAATTGTAAGTGCGGAAGGTGCGAATGAAAGATCTCCATTCTTTTATAATCAAGTGAAGGGAAAGTTAGAAAATTATCTAAAATCATTATCACTCTATCAATTGGCGATCATTCGACCTTCACTCTTAATTGGTGAAAGAGCTGAAACAAGGACACTCGAAGATATTTCTCAGAGTATTTTCAAGCGAGTATCGCAATTTCTGCCAAATACATTCAAATATAAGCCAGTGACAGCAGAGCAAGTCGCTAATACTATGGTCGTGAGCGCAAGAACTCAAAATGAAAAAATTAAGATTTATGATAATTTAGAGATTCAAAAACATAACTGAGGGTATAAAAAGTGACAACGCCAACATTTGTGACGTGTGATTTACTGGATGACCATCCTGATTTAGATATTCAAGTATTGTATCCATCTATTGATGGAAAATTCTTCAAAAGTTACGGCGGTGTAAAAAGCTTTGGGGGTGAAGCTGTCACTGTTAAATGTTTTGAGGACAATTCACGAGTAAAAGAGTTACTCGCTACAGATGGGCAAGGCAAAGTTTTAGTTGTAGATGGTGGTTCTTCCATGCGTTGTGCATTGATGGGAGATATGATTGCTGAGTCTGCCGTTAAATATGGGTGGAGTGGTGTCATTATTAATGGTTGTGTTAGAGATGTTGATGCCATTGCGAGTTTAAATCTAGGCGTGCACGCACTTGCGGCTATACCTCAAAAAAGTAATCGCAAAGGGGTGGGCGAAACCAATATCACGATTCAAATTGGAAATATCACAATCCAACCAGGTGATTATATCTATGCAGACAATAATGGAATTATTGTGTCCAAGACAAAATTAGTCGATTAATTTAAATAAAACAAAAACGAGGTAATCAGTATGGTGATTCATCAATTAAAAGTGGCTCAGGCGCTAGCTTCAGCTGTTGCAGAAGGTGGACGTGGGACTTCAGGTACACCGTTTCCTAAACAGCCAGAAAAAGCATTAAAGCTTTACGAATTTGAAGGATCACCATTCTGTCGTCGTGTAAGAGAGGTGTTGACTTTACTTAATCTTGACTACGAAGTGTATCCTTGTCCGAAAGGTGGAAGGGTCTATCGAGATCAAGTGGAAACACTTGGTGGTAAGATTCAATTTCCTTTTTTGATTGATGAAAATACTGGGGCTAAACTTTACGAGTCTCAGGATATTATTCACTATCTTTTTAAGCATTATGGTGAGAAAGGTCAAACACCGAAGCAATTCTCACATTACCCCAAATTGCCTGTAGTTGCTCTAGCTGGAACACTGATTAATGGTGCTCGTGGGATTTTTATAAATAAAGCGATTAAGCAGAGACCACAACCCAAGCATTTAATTGAGCTGTGGGGGTTTGAAGCGAGTCCATACACCAGAATCGTGCGCGCTGAACTCACAGAACTTGAATTACCTTTTAAGTTTCACAATGTCGCTAAAGAGCGTTGGCAGGATCAAGGACCAGCGATTTTAAGATTGAAGCCTGGGAAATATATTCCTTTGGCTGGCGGTAAACGCGAGCAGGTTGTAAAGGTAATGAATCGCAAAGGGAAGGATATACAAGTCCCGTACTTAGTTGATCCTAACACAGGCGTAAAGTTGTTCGAATCGAAGAAGATTGTAGAATATTTAAGAAAAAATTACGGTTAATTTTAGTTTGAGTGCTTTTTGGTCATGAATATAGGTGTATTCGTGACCAGATGCTAAGATAGACCATCATTTTGAGTTTTCAGCTTTTCTTCCCAAACTATGTTTAAAAAAATTTCTGATTTGTTTCAAAAAAAACCATCGGCTGAGCAAGTTTATTTACAGACTCATCAAATTCGTTATGATCCTGAATTAGGATATATTATCGATGACGTTGTTTTGAATGAACTAAATGAAAGATTGTCATATTTTTCGAACCGAAAGGTTACTCGTTTTGATGATTTGGAAAATTTATTTTATCGGGGAATGTTGATCAAAGAGAAAATAGATCTTGAGTTGAATACAGGTCGTTTTACTACGAGATTAGGTAATAATCAACAGAATCTAGAACAGTTAAAAAAATTCGTGATATTGCTCAATGATTATTATCGTGAATTCAAACGTGAGCGCTAATGTTTGCGACTGAATGTTTGTGATATCTAAAAATAACTCATTCTCGATTTTGAACATGATAAAATAGTGCAATGTCCTACCAGACTTTTAAAGCGATCTTCATGTTCCAAAAAGAAATTTCTCAACTTAATCTATCACAAATAAAATCTGGCGAAAAAAGATGGTTAGGGGCGCTTAAAGGCTCTGCCATCGCTTTGCTTTTAAAAGAAATAAGTCAAAACTCTGATCGACTCTTTGTTCTGGTAGCTAGAAATAATCAACATTTAGCTCAACTTGAGAGTGAACTTGAATTTTATGGTGTGAAGCCCACCATCTTTCCAGATTGGGAGATCTTACCTTACGATCGGTTGTCTCCGCATCAAGATATTGTCTCAGAAAGATTATCAGTGCTCTCTAATATGCCAGCAAAAGGGATACTACTCATTTCAAGCACAACTTTGGCACAACGTGTTGCGCCGACGTCTTGGGTGTTAGGTGAGCATTTTGATATTAGCGTTGGGCAAAAATTTGATTTAGAAAAGCAGAAACAACGCCTGATTCAGGCTGGTTATCATTTGGTCGATACTGTATATGATCATGGAGAATTTGCTGTTCGGGGAAGTTTAGTTGATATTTTTGCTTCGGGGCAAGATGCTCCAATTCGAATAGATTTGTTTGATGATGAAATTGATTCTTTAAAATTTTTTGATCCAGAAACTCAAAGGACCACGACGAAACTTGAACATTTTAAGGTTTTACCAGCTAAAGAGTTTCCTTTAAAAGAAGGTAGAGCTCAATTTCGAGACCGTTATGCTGAAGAGTTTCCAACGGCGAACCCGAAAAAAAATCCAATTTATCAGGATGTAATGGAGGGTATATCTTCACCGGGATTGGACTATTACTTTCCGCTGTTCTTTTCAAAAAAAGAAATGCTAGAACAAAGTAGTATTACATCATACTTACCAAATCATTCCATTGTCATTACAGATCGCAATATTGAAAGTGAATTAACTCAATTTTGGAAAGATATTTATCAGCGTTATGAAGACCGACGTCATAATGTTGATCAACCTTTATTAGCTCCAGAACAAATCTTCTTTCAACAAAATCAAATTTTTGAACAACTCAATCAGTTTCCTCGTATTATCGCATCTGACGAAGTTTTTGAACCTAAAGCGGGTGTAATTAATACCTCTGCTGAACAGCCACCTCGTTTAGCGGTAGAGCCTAAACATCAACAGCCATTTCATGCTGTAAAATCATTTATTGATGCTGCGCAACACCCTGTCTTACTCGTCGCTGAAAGTGCGGGACGTCGTGAATCGTTAAAGGACTCCTTGCGAGCAAGTATGGGTGAAATTCCTGTTGTAGAGCATTATCAGGAGTTTATTAATCAACAATATTCAGTAGCAGTAACGCATGCACCACTTGAGCGTGGCTTGGAGATTAAAGGACAAATATCTGTCATTTCAGAAAATCAACTCTATGAGCATCGTGTTGTACAACGCCGTAGAAAACGCCAGCATGAAGTTTCTGAAGAGTTCTTAGTTAAAAGTTTAACTGAATTAAGTATAGGTGCTCCTGTAGTTCATATTGATCACGGTGTAGGTCGCTATGCGGGATTAGTGACTTTATGTATTGATGATCAAGACCACGAATTTTTGCAACTTAATTATGCTGATGATGCCAAAGTCTATGTTCCTGTCACCAATTTGCATCTGATTAGTCGATACAGTGGAGGTGATCCTGATTTAGCACCACTGCATAAACTTGGTACTGATGCTTGGAATAAAGCTAAGCGCAAAGCACTAGAACAGATACATGATGTTGCAGCCGAACTTCTTCATATTCAAGCAAGACGCCACTCAAAACCAGGTATTCAATTTGAATTAGATCACACTACTTATATGCAGTTTGTCAGTGGTTTTGCTTATGAAGAAACGCTTGATCAAGCGAATGCTATCGAAGCGACTTTATACGACATGCAACAAGCTAAACCAATGGATCGTTTAGTCTGTGGTGATGTTGGATTTGGTAAGACAGAAGTAGCGATGAGAGCTGCTTTTGTTGCTGTACAGAACAATAAGCAAGTTGCTGTTTTAGTTCCAACAACTTTACTTGCGCAACAGCATTATGAATCTTTCAAAGATCGATTTGCTGATTGGCCTATCCGTATTGAAGTGTTATCTCGATTTGGCTCAAATAAAACACACTTAAAAACGATCGAAGATTTGGCAGAGGGTAAAGTTGATATCGTCATTGGAACGCATAAAATTTTGCAGGAAAATGTCCAGTTTAAACAACTTGGATTGATGATTGTTGATGAAGAACATCGCTTTGGTGTGCGAGATAAAGAACGTATTAAAGCGATGCGTGCCGATGTAGATATGCTGACGCTAACCGCTACGCCAATCCCGCGTACCTTAAATATGGCGTTTTCAGGTATGCGTGACCTCTCAATTATTGCTACACCACCTGCACGCCGTCTCGCTGTTAAGACCTTTGTCAATGAGCAGACCGATGCCACGATGAAAGAGGCGATCTTGCGTGAACTATTACGTGGTGGTCAGGTTTATATTTTGCATAATGAAGTGGATACCATTGAACGAGCGGCTGAAAATATTCGGTTGTTAGTTCCTGAAGCTCGGGTTGCAGTTGCGCATGGTCAAATGCGTGAGCGTGAGTTAGAACAGGTCATGCAGCAGTTTTATCATAAAGAATATAATGTATTGGTGTGTTCGACCATTATTGAAACGGGAATTGATGTACCAAATGCCAATACAATTATCATCGAGCGAGCAGACAAGTTAGGTTTGGCACAACTTCATCAACTGCGTGGTCGTGTGGGGCGCTCTCATCATCAAGCCTATGCGTATCTGATGGTTCCGTCTATTAAAGGCTTAAAAGGTGATGCTGAAAAACGACTTGATGCCATTCAGCGTGCTTCTACTTTAGGCGCTGGTTTTGTATTGGCGACAGAGGATTTAGAAATACGTGGAGCAGGCGAGCTTCTAGGTGAGCAGCAAAGTGGTTCAATGCATGCAATTGGATATAGTCTATATATGGAAATGCTTGAGAAAGCGACTAAAGCCATCCAAAATGGTAAGACTCCTAACTTTGATGCCCCTTTGTCACTCACGGCTGAAATTAGTTTACATATGCCTGCATTAATTCCAGATGAATATTTAGGTGATGTACATCAGCGTTTATTGTTCTATAAGCGAATTAGTAATACGGATACACAAGAAAAACTCGATCATATCCGTATGGAGCTTATCGATCGTTTTGGTGTGCTACCTCAACAAGTGAAATATCTTTTTACTGTTCATCAGGTGCGTATAAAAGCAGAAAAATTAGGTATTACCAAGATTGATTTGAGTAAGCAGGGTGGCCAAATTGAATTTTCACCTGATACTCCTGTTCAAGCGATGAGTATTATCCAAATGATGCAAAAACATCCGACATTTTTTAGAATGGACGGTGGTCAACGTCTGAAAGTGATGGTTATGCTTGAGGAAAATGACAAAAGAATTCAGTTTATTAATGATCTTTTAGATGAATTGATGAGAGGGCTCAACTGATCTAAGTTGGGCTTGAATCTATACTTGTTCATTGCTCAAAATGCACTGGCTGACAGTCAACTTTATAGGTTGATTTTTTAGCGATGCATTGCAATGAATGAGTGAGATTCAAATCAATGAAATACATATTTTTTTGTATCGAAACACATGACTAATAATACTCAGTCCAAAACTGTTGTGTTAGTATTAGCTATCCATTTAATTTTTGCGTCATTTATAAATATATGTTTAGTTTGCATCCACAACTTGCTCAAGATACTTTTTTTGTTGGCGACTTTCCACTTTCAACTTGTCGTTTAATGAATGACATGCAATTTCCATGGTTGATTTTGGTACCGCGTGTTCCTGGTGTAACTGAATTATATGAATTAAGCCAAGCAGACCAAGAACAATTTTTAAGAGAATCTAGCTGGTTATCTAGTCAATTATCTCGAGTTTTCCGTGCGGATAAAATGAACGTTGCAGCACTAGGAAATATGGTTCCTCAACTTCATTTTCATCATGTAGTTCGTTATCAGAATGATTCTGCATGGCCTAAGCCTGTTTGGGGTGCTTCACCTGCAGTTCCTTACAGTAATGATGTTTTAGCGCATATGCGTCAAACGCTCATGCTCGCGCTTCGTGGTCAAGGTGACATGCCTTTCGATTGGCGTATGGAGTAAATACGTCAATTTCAGGGAAGAATAAAAATAATGTGAATTGAGGTAATAGCAATTGCCATTTGAACGAATGCTGGATAAAGAGCCACAGCAATTTGAAGTACTCCTCAGGATGATGGGGTATGTGATGATCGCGATTCTTGTTGTGATCTATTATTTCACTTCACAAAACCAAAATTATCAGATTTTATACCCTCTATTTATTTTCTTGCTGATTCTATTGGCACCCCGAATTTCACACAGTATCCAATATCGTTACGGTAGTAAAACCAGACGTTTTGCGTTCTTTATTATTGATGTTGTTGTTGTTGCTACCGCCTTAGCAGCAGTGCATTTAAGTTTGTTGCCAACATTTGTATTTCTGTTCGGATTGGTGTTTACAGCCGTTAATAATAAAATTTCGATGATGGTGAGTTCGATTGCAATTTTAGTTGCAATCATTGTTTTTTATATTTGTACAATTTTTATTTTTGGTTTTGAAGATTATTTCCAGCAAACTTCAATCGAATTGTCCGTAGTCTCGTGTATATGTGCGATTCTTTTTGTGAATTTTGCTAATTATTATCAGAATCGACGTGTAAAAAAATTAGATGTTCAACGTCAAACTTATTTTAAAGAAATGAATCGATATATTGAGTTATCGAATCAGTTAAGCCGCTATGCACCAATTCAATTGTGGCAATCAATCATGCGTGGTGAAACTGAAGCGAAACTTGAATATAAACGTAAAAAAATTACGATTTTTTTCTCTGACATTCAGGGATTTACTGAGCTTTCAGAGACTCTTATTCCAGATGACTTAGCTTTTGTTTTGAATGACTATCTGAGCCATATGACTGAAATTGCTAAGCAATATGGTGGAACAATTGACAAGTTTATGGGAGACGCGATTCTCATTTTCTTTGGAGATCCAGATTCGCAAGGGGTTGAACAAGATGCCAAAAATTGCATCGATATGGCGATGGCAATGCGTCAACAAATGAAATTTTTGCGTGAACGCTGGGTGAAAATGGGATACTCAGCATTGCATATACGTATGGGCATTAGTACAGGTTATTGTCACGTTGGTAACTATGGCGCAGTTCATCGAATGGCATATACCATTGTTGGGCGGGATGCGAATTTAGCTGCAAGACTTCAAAATGCTGCAGAAATTGATGAAATTTTAATCTCGGATGAGACTTATAAATTAGTTAAAAACTATTATCTTTGTGCACCTCAGGAACCTATAGAGCTGAAAGGGATTCATGGTTCAATTAAAAGTTGGCAGGTCATGGAAAAATATAGTACCAAGCAAACCCATCAACATTGGTTTGATTATGAGTACAAAGGGTTTCAGCTGGTGCTGAATATGGAAGAAGTACAAAATTACGAATATGCTGAATTAATCGCAGTTTTAGAAAAAATGATTGAACGTATTAAACTTCAGCAGGATTTAACCAACTCTTCTGGTATTGTGAAATTAAAACTATCTGATGAAGTAAAATATCTAAATTAGAATTTTATATCTACACAAATAAAAAGGTCACTTAAGTGACCTTTTTTATATAGTTTTACAAATGATTAATGATTTTCAGAAGCATGGTTAATCGTGTACTTCGGAATTTCAACTTCTAAATCATCATTTTCAATTTTTACTTGGCAAGAAAGACGTGAATCTGGCTCTAGACCCCAAGCACGATCGAGTAAATCTGCTTCTACATCATTCATTTCTTCAAGACCATCAAAACCTTTACGAACAATGACATGGCAGGTCGTACAAGCTGCAGACATATCACAAGCATGTTCAATTTTGATACCATTTTTTAGAAGGCTTTCGCAAAGATTGGCATTTTGCTCAACTTCAAACTCAGCACCTTCAGGGCAAATTTGCGCATGTGGAAGAACTTTAATACGTGGCATAAATTTTTACCTATGTTTAGTTTGAGTTTGACCAATCGTCAAGCTTAGTGCCTTTGAGAGCATGATCAATATGTTGATTCATTCGTTTTGCAGCAAATGCATCACTATGAACTTTTAACGCAGCAACAGCAGCTTCAATTGCTTCAATATCAGAAGTTTCAAGTTGTTGAGCCAAATGAGTTTGTGCAGAAATTAAATCCTGAGCTTCCTGTTCAGTCAAGAGTTTAATATCAGCTTTAAGCGCTTGAGAAAGAGCTTCAAGTTCTCGTTGAGCTTCAACTTTAGTTTCATGTAAATGACGAAGGGCTTTATCTTCTGCTGCAAATTTAAAACCATCAACCAGTAGGCGCTCCATATCAGTATCAGATAAACCGTATGATGGTTTAATATCAATCTGAGCTGAGACGTTAGATGTTGTTTCACGAGCAGATACCGATAAGAGACCGTCAGCATCGACTTGATAAGTCACTTCAATGCGTGCTTGACCAGCAGTCATCGGTGGAATGCCGCGTAAAACAAAACGTCCGAGACTACGGCAATGTTCTACTAAATCGCGCTCACCTTGGACAACATGGATTAACATCGCAGTTTGACCATCTTGATACGTGGTGAACTCTTGACGACGAGCGACAGGAATTGCAGTATTGCGTGAAATTAATCGCTCTACTAATCCACCCATGGTTTCAATACCAAGTGATAACGGTGTTACATCAAGTAGTAAAGAACCATCGGTGCTATTACCAATTAATTGGTTGGCAGTAATTGCAGCACCAATTGCAACGACTTCATCTGGATTAATGGTACACAGAGGTTCTTGACTAAATACTTCTGCTACAGCTTTTTGTACCGCATAAGAGCGAGTAGAGCCACCAACTAAAACGACATTTTTAATATCGTCTAATTCCAATTTAGCATCACGTAATACTCGTTTGCACACTGAAATCGTTTTATCTAGAGCAACTTTAATGATGCTTTCAAACGTTGCACGATCCAATGTTAATTCGTTTTCTAAAAGCTGAAGATTAACTTGATCTTGATCCGATAAAGCTTCTTTCGCTTTACGTGCTGCAACAAGGAAGTGTGCATACTCGTTATCATCTAAGGTCTCGATATTGAGTGATTTTTTAGCCCACTTGACGATAAGACGATCTAAATCATCGCCTCCAAGTGCAGTGTGTCCACCTGTAGAGAGTACCTCAAATACACCCTGTGAGAAACGTAGGATGGATACGTCGAAAGTACCACCACCTAAGTCGTAAATCACATAATTTTGATCTGTACTTAAATTTGTTGCTTGATCTAAACCATACGCTACAGCTGCTGCTGTAGGTTCGTTTAATAATCTCAGTACGTTTAAACCAGCGAGCTGTGCAGCGTCTCGTGTTGCTTGACGTTGTGCCTCATCAAAATAGGCAGGTACTGTAATGACAGCACCATTTATGGGATTTTTTAAACTTGCTTCAGCGCGATCTTTTAGATTTTTTAGAATTTCAGCAGAAATTTCAACAGGTGTTTTACGACCTTGTGCTGTTTCAAAAGCAGGCATCTGATTGTCTTCACCCACCAATTGATACGGGTGTTGAAATTTAATATCAGCTTTTGAGCGTCCCATAAAACGTTTTACAGAAACAATAGTATTCTGTGGGTCACGAGTTATAAACGGTTTTGCGTCATTGCCGAGCACAGTAGAGTTTTCAGCATAATGTACGATAGAAGGAAGTAACACTTGACCTTGTTCATCGTTTAGAACTTTAGGTTTGCCAGAAAGCACAGTTGCTACAAGAGAGTGGGTCGTACCTAAATCAATACCAATAGCAATGCGATGTTCATGTGGCGCACTTGATTGTCCAGGTTCAGCAATTTGCAAGAGTGCCATGTGTTAAATCCCTTGAAAATAAAACAAAAAAATAAAATTAGAATTCGTCATCTAAGTCAAAATCTTCATCATCGAGAATACGATCTTCAGCTTGATGTATATCATTCATCACTTTTTGGAAGAAACGTAATTTTCGAACAGTATCGCGAGACTCAGCCCAATCTTCAGCTTCATAGTCTATTTTGAATTCGCGAACTAAACCATTAATCCATTGTTGCACTTCAGTTTTTAAAGATGAAAGTTGTTCAGAACTTTGAGCTTCATCTAACTGTTCACGAATTTCTAATGCAGATTGTAAAAATTCGAAATCATTGATGGATTGATCTAAATGATAGTCTTGTTTTTTGAGTGTAAGTAAATATCCAGCACGGCTGTCAACTTGAGATAAAACTTTATAAGCTTGATTGATTTCGCTAGATTTGATCAAGGCTTGGTCTTTATTTTCAGCTTTATCTGGATGATATTGTTGCTGCAATTTTAGAAAGTTAGCTTTCAAAGTTGCTAAATCAATATCGAGTGCTACAGGGAGATTAAACAACTCAAAATGATTCATGGATTGGAAATTCCAAAATAGTGAAAAATAAAAGTGGGCGCTGAATAGAATTAAAACAGTGCAGGGCACTGTTTTAATCAGGTAAAAAGAGAATGATTATCTTAAACAGTGAAAGATTCACCACAACCACATTCACCTTTTTTGTTTGGGTTGTTGAATTCAAAACCTTCGTTTAGACCATTTTTAACATAGTCCATTTCCATACCTTCTAGATAAACAAGGCTCTTCGGATCAACGAAAACTTTAACCCCAAACTGTTCAAAGACTTGATCATGTTCGTCAACTTCATCAACGAATTCGAGAACATAAGCCAATCCAGAACAACCTGAAGTTTTCACACCAACGCGAATACCTTCACCCTTACCGCGATTCAATAAATAATTGCTGATATGAGTTGCAGCATTTTCAGTTAAATTGATCATGAAAACTCCATTCAATCATCAAGCGCTAAATTAAGCTTTCGCTTTTTTGCTACGGTAGTCTTCTACAGCAGCTTTAATTGCATCTTCTGCAAGTACAGAGCAGTGTACTTTTACAGGAGGAAGCGCAAGTTCATTTGCAATATCAATATTCTTGATTTGCTGTGCTTGGTCTAAAGTTTTACCTTTTAGCCATTCAGTTACAAGTGAACTTGAAGCAATTGCAGAACCACATCCGTAAGTTTTGAAGCGAGCTTCTTCAATTACACCATTCTCATCCACTTGGATTTGAAGACGCATAACGTCACCACAAGCTGGTGCACCGACCATACCTGTACCTACGTTTTCTGCGTTTTTATCTAAAACACCAACATTACGAGGATTTTCGTAATGATCAATCACTTTTTCGCTATAAGCCATGATGCGTCTCCAAACCTCAGGGTCGGCTGATAATATTTAATATGGGTGCATCTTATTAAATTTCAATATTTAAGCTTAATAAGATGCATGTGTTTGGTTTAAATTAGTGTTCTGTCCATTCAACTTTCGACAGATCAATCCCTTCTTTGTACATATCCCAAAGTGGAGAAAGGTCACGTAATTTTTCTACAGCAGCTTTTGTCACTTCTAGTACGTGATCAATGTCTTCTTCAGTCGTATATTTACCAAAACTGAAGCGAATTGAACTGTGTGCTAACTCATCAGATAAGCCTAATGCACGAAGAACATAAGAAGGTTCTAATGTTGCAGAAGTACAAGCTGAACCAGATGAAACAGCAGCATCTTTAAGTGACATCATTAAAGATTCACCCTCAACGAAGTTAAAACTTACGTTTAAGTAGTTTGCTACGTTTTGAGTCGGATGACCATTTAAGAAAACTTGTTCAAGATCTTGTAGACCATTCCAAAGTTTGTCACGTAGAGTGCGTAAGCGAGTTTGTTCAGCAACTAGGTTTTTACCTGCAAGTTCAAATGCTTCACCCATACCAACGATTTGGTGAGTTGCAAGCGTACCAGAACGCATACCGCGCTCATGACCACCACCATGCATTTGAGCTTTAAGACGCACACGTGGACTACGACGTACGTAAAGTGCACCGATACCTTTAGGGCCATAAATTTTGTGAGCAGAGAAACTCATTAAATCAATTTTCATGGTTGATAAATCGATTTCAACTTTACCAGCAGCTTGAGCGGCATCTACGTGAAAATATGTCTTATTCGCACGAGTTAATTCACCAATAGCGGCAACATCAGTCACAGTACCAATTTCATTATTGACCATCATTAATGAAACAAGAATTGTATCTGGACGTAAAGCAGCTTGAACCATTTCAGGAGTAATTAGACCTGTTTGAGCTTCTGGTTCAAGATAGGTAATTTCAAAGCCTTCTTGTTCTAATTCACGGCAAGTATCTAAAATTGCTTTATGTTCAATTTTACTCGTAATGATGTGTTTGCCTTTTGAAGCGTAGAACTGTGCAACACCTTTCAGTGCAAGGTTGTCAGATTCTGTAGCGCCAGATGTCCAAACGATTTCGCGTGGATCTGCTTTTACAAGATTTGCAACTTGCTCACGAGCGTATTCAACTTTTTCTTCAGCTTGCCAACCATATGCGTGCGAACGTGATGCAGGGTTACCAAAAGTCCCATCGAATGTAAGGCATTCCATCATGCGCTCAGCAACTTGTGGGTCGACTGGAGTCGTTGCAGCATAATCAAGATAAATTGGACGTTTCATGTCAAATACCTGTAACCGATAAAAGGGCTGAATCTAATGGAGCTGTATTCTGGCGGATCGCAACAGTTTGAACGTTATCGCGAGCAACTAAATCAGCAAGAGAGATTTTAGCTAAGTAATCGGCAATGTGGAGGGAGAGTTCTTGCCATAAATCGTGAGTTAGACACATTGCGCCATTTTGGCAGTTACCTTTGTGGTCACAACGTGTTGCATCAACAGTTTCGTTTACAGCTTCAATAATTTCTAAGACCGTAATATCAGAAGCATTACGCGCTAAATGGTATCCACCATTAGCACCACGTACACTCGAAACCAAGCCATGACGCTTTAATTTAGCAAATAGTTGTTCTAAATAAGCCACAGAAATAGTTTGGCGAGTAGCAATTTCTGCCAAAGTAATGGTTTGTTCAGTCGGCTGCAAAGCTAGATCAAGTAATGCAGTCACTGCGTAGCGACCGCGAGTGGTTAAGCGCATGATTCGATACACGTGTAAAAGGCTAGATGATGAAATTTTATGAATTCCGACTAATTTAGTCAAGTATTTTTTCTAAAAACCAACTAAATTAATCGGAATTAAATATGGCGAGGATTTAAACAGATAAAACTTTATTATTTTAATAAATAATCAATAAATTATACACGATTAAAGCCACGAATAGAACCGAAACTATCCCGAACGCAATATTGATACGTTTTTGGTTGGTTTGCATGCGACGAATACGATTTTTATATTGTTTTACCTCTACTTGAAGTGTATTGATTTTAGATCTTTGTAAGTCAATTTTTTCAAGTAATGGTACAATGCGTTTTCTCGAAGCCTTTGTATCTTGGTCTTCAGAAGCTGTTGTTAACCAGTTTTTCCAATCTGAAAGTAATTTCGGTGTTGAGAGATGTAATGCTAAATCTCTGAATTCGTCTTTAAGGGTTTGATCACCTTCAATACGCATTTTTTTCAAACTTCTGCGGTTTGCAAACCCGAAAATTTGAATGATATCGACTAAAGTACTACTTACCTTGAGGTCAGGTTCTTTTTCTGGCGCTTGAAGGTCAAATAAGATGCCTTTATCCGTAAATTGGATATAAAAGTCAAAATAGGGGATATAGCTATTCATTTTAATTGTAATTTGTTGTTCTACAAATTTTTTTGCTTGAAGGCGAACAACACGGTCATGTTTTAAGACGAAAGAATAGAATGTCTCTAAAACTAACATAACAATGTTAAGCAACAAACGGGTATGACCTTGTTGTTGTTGCGATTCACTCATAAATAAATCCTATTCAAATTTAATAAATCTAAAAAGTTCTATTAACACAAACTTAAATTAAGTCTAAGATTACATCATTTATCATTGCTTTGTAGAACAGTTTTGAACAAGGTTCAATAGCGATATTTGATATTATCAATGTATTTTATGCACGAATAGTCAGTTTAGAGGCTAAAATATACAGGAGTGTAACGGTGGATCAAGATGTAAATAACAATAAAGAACAGGAATTAATGGACAACTCACAACCTGCAAACTTACGTAAAACAAAGTATCAACGTAAGTCCACACTTGATTTTCGTAAATATACTAAACAAATTTGGCTTGCTGGTTTAGGTGCTTTTTCTCGCGCAGAGGAAGAAGGTAATAAAATGTTTGACTCTTTAGTCAAAGTTGGTGAAGAGCTTGAATCTAAAACGGTTGAATTTACTGATCAAACAGTAAACAAAGTTGCGGAAAAAACTAAAGAGTCTGTTACGGATAAAAAAGATAAGGTGGAAAAACTTTTAGATCACGGGGTGAGTACTTCGCTTAATCGTATTGGGCTCGTCTCAACTAAAGATGTACAACATCTTGAGAATATGATTTTAGATATTCACCAGAAATTAGATGTGCTCATTGCTGAAAATCAAGCTTTACGAGCTAAACTCGAAAAAAAATGATGGATTTAGAGATAAAACTGTAATTTTGGTATTTTTTGTCGCTTATTTTGATCAAAACAGGTCGAGCAGTATTGCGTTTCCCCCCAAAGCATTGCTATAAAGTCGTCATGGCCTTTTAAAATACAAGCCTTGGATTTTAAACAAACGATATAAGAGGACGTAATCTTCATGAATAAATCAGAATTGATTGATGCAATTGCAGAGAAAGGGGGATTGTCTAAGACTGATGCTGGTAAGGCATTGGACGCGACTATTGCTTCTATTGGCGAAGCGCTGAAAAAAGGTGACTCTGTTACTTTAGTAGGATTTGGTACTTTCAGCGTTAAAGATCGTGCTGCACGCACTGGTCGTAACCCGAAAACTGGCGAAGAATTACAAATTAAAGCAAGCAAAGTTCCTAGCTTTAAAGCTGGTAAAGGTTTAAAAGATTCTGTAGCTTAATTCTTATTAAGTCCAAAACGCGCCGACTTGGCGCGTTTTTTATTAAAAAGAAAATTTATGGCTTCATCTGATATATTCGGTTTAGATTATCAGTTAGAATCGCTTTGAAATAAAATATTGGAATACCTATGGAATCGTTTCGTAAACTCATTAAAGGGTGGCTCGGCAAAGTCCTTCTAGTATTATTTTTGACACCATTGGCATTGGTCGGTATTGAAGGCTATTTCGGTGGCGGAAACAAAGATGGGATTGCTAAAACCGTTAATGATTTAGAAATTTCTAATAAAGAGCTAGAAGTTCAAACGAAGAATTATAAAGATCAATTCTTACAAATGGTTCAAGGTGATGAATCACTTCTGAATCAATCGTATATTGAACAAATGGCTCTAGATAGTTTAATTGATCGTGCTTTATTGGTTCAGCAGGCTGAAAAGTTAGGCATCAGTTTAAGTGATGCTCAGATTGAACAAATGATTGCTCAACAGCCAAGTCTGCAGGTTGATGGTAAATTTTCACAACAAGCTTATGAAAACTATCTTCGATCAATTAATATGACGAGCCAAGGTCTAATCCAAAATTTAAGACAAGATCATGCGCTTCAAATGTTAGTTTCAAGCATTCGTGATAATTCTTTGGTAAGCCAAAGTGATATTCAGCAAATCGCAAATCTTCAAGGTGAGCAACGTACGTTATTTATGTCATCTGTAAAATTGGATGATTACAAAACGTCTTTAAAAATAACTGATGCTGAAGTCGCTGCTTATTATGAAAAACATAAAGTGCTGTTTAAGCAACCTGCCTCAGTTGATCTTGATTATGTATTGGTAACGCCTGCTATGGTAGCAAATGCCACAACAACTGTTACAGATGCAGAATTAAAACAAGCTTATGATCAATATGTAACTCAACAAAATAAAAATGCTAAAGTTGAAGTCCAACATATTTTGATTACAACAGATAATCGTACTGCGCTTGAGGCTGAAAAAATAGCCAATGATGTCTATGCAAAAATTCAATCAGGATTATCTTTTGCAGAGGCTGCTCAACAGTATTCTGAAGATTCTAGTTCCAAAGATAATGCGGGTCGAGTTGATGGTTATGAAGCCGGTGTATTCGGTGATGCTTTTGATAATGCAGTTCAAGCTTCAAAAGGTACGATTTCTAAGCCAGTAAAAACCGATTTTGGTGTACATATTATTCAAACTAAAGCTGCTCAAGTGAATGTTGCTAGTTTTGAGTCTGAAAAAGCACGTCTTGAAGCTGATTTATTAAAATCTAAAAATGCCAATGCTTATTCTGATCTAGTAAATGGTTTGAATGAGCTCGTTGTAAGTAGCGATGCTTTAGATGTAGTCCCTCAGGAATTAAAATCGGCTAAATTGGTTACTGCGAATAATGTAACTCTTGCCACTCAAAATACAGTCCTAGCGGATCCTGCTGTAAAAGCTAAGATCTTTAGTCAAGACGTAAAAAATGGTGATCGTAATGCGACCAGCAATATACAATTGGCGAATGGTGATACAGTTTGGTTGAAAGTTCGTGAATACCGTGAAGCTGGTGTTCAACCTTTATCAGTAGCTAAAGCGAAGGTTAAAGAAAAGCTGTTGAATCAAAAGGCATATGAAGCTGCTCAAGCAAAAGTTGCTGCAATGTTAAAGGATTTTAAAACACTACCTTCACAGCAGGTTTTAACTAAGCATCAGCAATCTTTCGTAAATGCTGGTGTTTTTACTCGTTCTCAAGGTCTTAAACGAGAAATTGAACGTGCTGCATTTAGTGTGCCTGCACCTAAAGCAGGAATGTGGTCTGTGACTACAGCTCAATTACCAAATGAAATGGTAATTATCGGTGTGGCTGAGGTAAATAAACCATCTATGGATTCGATTTCGGCTGAAGAAAAACAGCAGCTTGCACAGCTTTATCAAAACTATCGTGGTACACAATTACTTAAAGATTACACTGAGTATTTAAAGTCAGTTGCAAAAATCAAGTAACTCACCAGTAATTCTATCTTCATAAAAAAAGCACTTCGGTGTCTTTTTTTATTTTGCTATGATTTATTCAATTCGATTAATTCAAATAAGTATTACGATATTGGCTTGGACTGCATAGATAATGTTTTTTGAAGGCTTGACTAAATGCAGTCTCTGATGAATAACCAACTTTGTGCGCAATTTGTTGAATTGAAAGCTGGCTCAAGCGTAAAAGTTGACTGGCTAATCTTAAACGGTGTTTCTGTAAGTATGCTAATGGTGTTTCATTCACCATATTTTGAAATAAATGAGCGAATTTTGAACGCGACATAAAGCAAGTTTCTGCCAATGATTCTACAGTCCAGTTTCGTTCTGGTTGGCTGTGAATCGCTGAAAATGCAGGGCTCAGTTGTGGGTGAGTAAGTGCATTTAACCAGTTATTCTGATCTGTAAGCGTGGAAATGTAATCTCTCACGCATTCGATTAACATAATACTCACCACGTGATCCATAATCTTATGGCGACCCGGTCGGTTCATCTTGGTTTCATCAGCCACGAAATAAAGCCCGATCCTTAACCACTCCGGCTCTCTAGCATTCAGTGCATTGTTTAAATGGATATAAGTGGGTAAGGCTTGAATCAATGGTCCACCCATAATACTGTCCATATTAGATCGTATACTGAAGATGAGAGATTTCTCAGATTTATCATCTTCGTCACCGAGGATAATTTCATCATCTCTTAAACCTTTAAATAAATGATCTATTTGAGTAATGTTGACTAATCTTTGTTCTTGATGGCTATAGGCTTGATGTGACATTCCAGAAGGAATAATTGCCATATCTCCAGCTTTTAAGTGTAGCTGTTCGCCATTTTGAAATTTAAAAAAGGCTTCACCGTATAATAAAATATAGGTAATCATGGCTGTTTGATGACTTAACTCAAAAGCCCATTTACCTTGTGCTTGAAGGTAGAGATATTCCGTATTTTTGAGGTGAATATCTTCAAAAACTTGACTGAGGGCATCCATGTTTTTCGTATATTCCCTATACGCTTACAATTGCTGAATCTTAACATGTGTAAAGATTTCTATAATGTATTTTATCTTCAAAATCGTTGTGGAAATACGACTCAATAGCTTTTTTGGACGATTACGACTGTATTTGAAATTTGAAATGACCAAAGATAAAAATAAGAAATAGAAAAGGAAAATTGCAAGTGAATGCAAAGGTAAAAGTTGAAGAGTTATTGAGTCAGAACCCGATAGCGCAAGGCTTACAACTGGATAAGAAGCGTTACTTATGGTTGCTTAGTCCAGCACTGCCTGTATTAGGGATGGGCTTTTTGGCTGGATATCAATACGGACCTAAAGCAACTAAAAAATTGTTTGCATTAGGTGGACCTTTATTATTACACGTAATTATTCCCACCATTGATGCTTTGGTCGGTACTGATGAGAATAATCCGAGTGATGAGCAGATCAAAAAATTAGTCAGTGATCCTTACTATGATCGTATAGTAAAAATGTTTGTTCCTTTACAATATGCAGCCAATTTTTTTGCTGGATACGTGGTCTCTCGTAAAGAAACCCCATTGTTGGATCAGTTGTTGATTGGTTGTACTATGGGGTTGATCAACGGTATTGGTGTGAATACTGCCCATGAACTATGCCATCGTCCAAAGCGTGCAGATCATTATTGGTCACACGTGACACTAGCACCACTTGGATACAATCATTTCCGTATTGAGCACCCATATGGGCATCATAAACGTGCTGCTACTCCAGAAGATCCAGCGACCTCTAAGATGGGTGAGACCTTTTATGAGTTTCTTCCAAGAACCATTAGCGGTGGCTTGAAGTCGGCAATACAGATTGAGAAACATCGATTAAATCGTAAAGGTGAATCGTTCTTTTCACTGAAAAATGAACTATTTCACGGCGCAGCCATTAGTGCAACTTTTCACGCAACGATGCTAAAACTGTATGGTAAGAAAATTTTACCATTCTTAGCCATTCAGTCACTTTATGGTGTGACTTTATTCGAAATGGTCAACTATCTTGAGCACTACGGCTTATTGCGAGAGAAGAAAGAAGATGGAAGTTATTCGCGTACTATGCCTGAACATAGTTGGAATAATAATAACATCACAACCAATCTATTCTTATACCAGTTGCAGCGCCATTCGGATCATCATGCTTATCCGACACGACCATTCCAAGCATTGAGAAACTTTGAAGAAGCGCCAGTGTTGCCAAGTGGATATGCGACGATGTTGATCCCAGTTTTAATACCTAAGTTATGGTTTAAAATTATGGATAAGCGCGTATTTGACCATTATGGTGGCGATTTAAATAAAGCCAATATTCATCCTAAACGACGAGCAAAAATTTTTAAAAAATTTGGTGTTATTGATAAATTATTGGGCTAACCCTCAAAAATAAAAAAACCGACCATGGGTCGGTTTTTTTATAATACTTTTAACATGCGTATTTCGCATGCATCACTATGTCCAGTATTTCCTAATGGGTGTTGTAGATGTTGAAAACCTAATTTTTCATATAATTTTACAGCCTGCCAGAGAGATGCTGTGGTTTCGAGATAAATTTGCGTGTAACCCTGATCTCGTGCAAATTGGATACATTTTTCTAGAATTTGTTTTGCAAAACCCAAACCTCGTATTGAGGGCATAAAATACATTTTTTGTATCTCTAGGGTGTTTTCGTGGCCCAGCAAAGGTGCAATGCCCCCACCACCAAAGACCTCGTGTTGGTCATTGCTAATAACCCAATATATGGAGTGAGGTTTTGTATAAACGTCATAGAGTTGATCTAGAATTGGATCTGCTACTGCGAAGCCTGATTCAGCAGCGAGAGCAAACTCCACTGAGACTTCACGAATGATTTTTGCAATATGGGGATTATCTTGGAGTTGAATAGTTCGAATAAAGTACATAATCGATGAAACTTAGTAAATCTTCACAGAGTATATCTAAGTTTCATCGGAGTTGAGTTTAATTCAACGTGATTTATTTCAATTCGCTTGATGATTTTCCAAGTTCACGGCGCGCAACAATAAGCTGTTGAATTTGTTGTGTACCCTCGAAGATATCTAGTATTTTGGAGTCACGCGCCCATTTTTCCAACAACTCATCTTCGGTATAGCCAACACTTGCAGCAAGTTCGACACACTTCAATGTAATTTCATTACAAATTCGTCCAGCTTTCGCTTTTGCAATTGAAGCTTCACGCGAGTTAGGCTTTTTATTGTCAGCCATCCATGCAGCTTTTAGGGTTAATAAACGAGCAGCTTCCCATTCTGCTTCCATACGATAAATCTGAGCTGCAATATTTGAGGATTGAAGGTAGGGGGTGGCATATTCAGCATCTAGTTGGTCTTTAAAAATTTCCTTGATACGCTCTAAAGACGCTTTAGAGCACCCAACTGCCATTGCGGCCACAAGAGGGCGTGTATTATCAAAAGTTTCCATGACGCCAGCGAAACCTTTTGCAACATCGATTTCAGCATTGCCTAATAAATTTGCAGCAGGGACACGACAATCGATAAAGCGAATGACAGCAGTATCTGAAGCTTTAATTCCGAGTTTATGTTCAAGACGTTCAACGGTCATGCCAGGCGTGCCTTTAGGAACAACAAATGATTTGATTGCTGCACGCCCAAGTTTTTTATCGAGTGTTGCCCAAACCACGACTGAATCAGCTCGTTCACCAGAAGTGACGAAAATTTTCTCGCCATTTAAAATATAATCATCACCATCTTTAGTCGCTGTGGTGCGTATTGCTGCAGAATCAGATCCACAGCCTGGCTCGGTAATTGCCATCGCAGCCCAAGTTCCTTTGAAGCGTTCAAGTTGCTCTTCATTGGCTACAGCAGCAATTGCAGAGTTACCTAATCCTTGGCGAGGCATGGTAAGTAATAAACCAGTATCGCCATAACACATCTCAATTACACCCAAAGCAGTAGACATGTTCACGCCATTTTTGTTGCCTTGAGTCGTATCTCCACGTTTATTGACGGCAGCGCCAGCATTCATGCCATCGCCACCTTCATTCATACCATCCAATAGGGATGCTAACATGTCGAGTTCTTTGGGATAAGCATGTTCAGCTTTATCATATTTGCGTGAAATAGGGCGAAGCACGTTTAACGCTGTCTGATGAGCTTGATCAACAAGCATTTTAAATTTTTTCGGATTCTCTAAATTCATCATCTTTGTCCTTAAATTTTTATTATTTGATTAAGCATGTAAACCAGAATGCATAATGGCAGTAGCACGCAAATCCCGATACCAACGTTCAACTGGATGTTCTTTGGTAAAGCCATGTCCACCTAAGAGTTGTACGCCATCAGTGCCAATTTTCATTGATTTTTCTGCACACAAAATTCGTGCTAAGTATGCTTCACGATGGAAACTTAAACCTGATTCTGCGCGGCTTGCAGCATTCAAAACCAACATTTTCATAGCATCAATTTCAATAGCCATATCCGCGATCATAAATGCAACACTTTGACGGTGGGATATTGGTTCACCAAATGCGGTGCGTTCATTGGCATACTGAATGCAATATTGTTTAACCGCTTGGCATGTACCCACTGCCATTGCACACCACATTAAATTGCCCAGATCAATGAACGCTGAATAATCAAAATCTTGCTCATTTAGTTTAAATGCTGGTGTGTTGTTAAATTTTAGGCTCACAGATTGGGTTGCTTTAAGCCCCATTGCTGGATTTGCTTTATATGAAATCGTTTCATTTCGCTCAACAATGAAAACCTGAGCTGTTCCATCTAAATCTGCGGAAACCAATAAAAGATCTGCCTGCTCACCTAGAATAACGATAGTTTTTTCACCATTAATGACAAAATGATCGCCTTGGCGTGTCGCTTTTGTTTTTAATTGGAAAGGGTTGAAAGCAGGTGTATTTTCCTGAACAGCAAAAGTTGCAAATAGATCATCTTGTTCGCTAAATGCCGACAAATACTTATTTTGAATCTCTGCTGAACCCCACTGTGTAATTGCATTAATGACTGAGAACGAGGAGAGTAATGTAGCTGTTAATGAGAAGTCACCTTGTGCAAGTTGCTCTGCGATCAGCACATTTGTAACCACATTCTTTTCTGAAGCAACGCCGCCGTATTGTTCAGGCAATGCATAATAATTGACACCTAAATCTTTAAATTGAGCCCATAAGTTTTCTGGAAAAGTAGCTTGGTGGTCGGCTGTATGTGCTAGGGGGTAGAGAACTTCATGAGCAAATTGTTGCATCGCATCAACAGTCATCTGTTGTTCTTCAGAAAGGCTGAGATCAAATAACCCTTTTTGCTGATTGGATAGACGTTGAGTCGGAGTATTGGATTTTTGTTTAAAAATTTTCTGTGTAGAGCCCAAGGTTTTAAATCCAGCCTTAGAACCTTGATAAAGCGAGCGTTCGATAATTTTTCTTAGTTTTAATTGATCGATTAAATCACTGCCTGCGAGCTTAGTGATCAAGGCTAAGCCTAAACCTTGCGCTTTGTTTGCGATATCATTCATTGTTGTAAATTCCCTGATGGTTTTTTATACAACAAGATCGTGACATGTGTTTAGTGAAATGACTATGTCGAAAATGACTAGCTTAAAAGACTTTTTTGACCAAACAGATAAATGGTAATTCAATAGGTATTTTAATGAAATTTAAGATATATTCTTTTTAGTAATTAAATTTTTTATTTAATAAATTGACCATAGTGACACGATAGATCACTATGGTCTTAGTTCATTAAATATATGATTGGATCATTTTACGTACATTTGTTTTTGCTTCGATCACAGTCATGAATGTATATGCACCTATGAACTTACGACTGATGAACATAAATTCTTTTGGTGGAACTGAAAAATAGCGCGATGCCATCGACTTGGATGCTCGTTGCATCACACGGCTATGCAGGTGGCTTTGTTTCCAATCATAGCGCTGCTGTTCATCCATAATGCCTGTTGGTAGGTCTGGATTATTGCTATAAGTACTAAAAGCTTCAGTAGCTAGAAGGAACACTTTTGCCATGTCAGGTTTAATGCTTAATGGCATTGCATCGAAAAACTCATAACCTGTCATAGCATTGACCATGGCTTGAGCATCATGATGATAGCCCGCGGTAATTAAATTACGAGCTACCTTGAGGAGTTGATCATCAAATTGACGGATCGCACCGAAGTCTAAAAGAATGATTTTATCTTCAATTTGCGCGCCGTCACCTAAGCGTACTAGGTAGTTACCAAAGTTAGGATCAGTCTGCATCTCGCCCCATTCAAATACTTCACGAACGGCAATTTCAAGCGATGCTTCACCTAATTTGTTGCGACGTTCCTGAGGGAGTGAAAGCATGACTGGGCTATTAATCGGAACACCACGCTCAAAAGTCATACAAAGCACTTGATCTGTACAATATTGATCAATAATTTGTGGAACAACATAACGCGGATCATCTTTTAAACGCGCTCTAAAACGACGTGTTGTTTCAGCTTCAATTTTGTAATTTACTTCACGGTGCATCATTTCGCGAACCTCATCAAACCATTGATCAAATTCACGAGTTTGAGGAACCATGCGTGTAAGTTTGAGCATGTTCTTAAACAAGCTCATATCTGAGTCAATTGCGCTTGCTACACCGGGATATTGAACTTTGAGCACCAATTCAAGACCATCAGACTTACGTGTTGCACGGTGAACCTGTGCTAATGATGCGGTGCCTAAAGGCTCATGATCAATGGTGAGATCATCGAGTTTAGAGCCAAGTTGGTTGCGCAGTTGCTCATGGATCGCAGGCCACGCGAGGGCAACGGTCTGATTATTTAAAGTGTTTAAAGCTTGCGTGATCTCTTCAGGTAGAAAATGCTCACCATATAACGCCATCATTTGACCAATTTTGACGATAGAGCCTTTTAATTTACCGATTTCAGCAACGAGATAGTCAGCTTGTTCTTTCATCGCTTGTTTACGTTTTTTTCTTTTTCTTCTTCGCTTGAAAAAATAGAACTCGCACTTGAAGCAGCCCAGCGTGTGCCAGCCAGTAGAGAAGCTTTCGCAATCGAAAGACGGCGATCCATTGAAGAAGTTTTTAATTGTTTAAGCTTTTCATTCTGATCTGACATGAAGTTTAGGTCCTTTAAGCGAATCGCGCAGAGAAATCATTGTATTGAATATTACATGTTATGAACGTATTAAAATAGTTCAAGTATTTCAATATCAGGTGTATAAATGGTCAATTTATTCAAACTGAAATAGCCTAAGCTTTTTAAAGTCGATATTTAACTGGGAGTTGAGCTCGATTAGACAGAGACACGCGATACTCAGAGATGAATAACTTCATTAAGTTGACAACAGTTTCATGAATAAATCCAAGGGCATATGCTTTGATAATAATGACGCTAGGTAAGCTGAAGACAAAATATTTAACATCATCCAAACTTGGATTTTCAAAAACTTGATGATCCATCAAAAATTGCTTAAGAAATTGTTTTTCTGTTGTGACACGAGGGGAAGAATCATCACTCCAGTAATTTTGACGCATTGCCATTAAATTATTGTGTTTATAACTCATACTTTAACTTTTGAAATTCACTTTAACTTTTATTAGTTTGAGTCTAAATTTTCTTTTTCAAGTCTGGTGAGCTTTTCGAGAGACAAAAAAAAGCAGGCAAAGCCCGCTTTTTTTTAACAGTTAATTAAACTGCTACGATGTCAACAGCGTTAGGACCTTTAGGACCTTGAGTTACGCTGAATTCAACTTGTTGGCCTTCAGCCAAAGTTTTAAAGCCTGAACCTTTGATTTCGCTAAAGTGAGCAAAAACGTCAGGACCGTTTTCTTGTTGGATGAAACCGAAACCTTTAGTTTCGTTGAACCATTTAACTGTACCTTTAACAGTATTAGACATAATAGGAATCCTAATAAAACTTTAATGTTATGAGTTTGAACTCAATGATGTAACTTGGAAAAAAAATGAAACTTAAAATCTGAAACCAAACGTAGGATTATGACTAACACTGCGAAATAAAAGATTTAATGAAACAACATAAATTTTCTAGTTGGCTTCGAGTATACACGATTATTTTCAATATCGTTAGTTTTAATCAACTTTCTCGCTATTTTAAAACCTGAATGAGTAGACCTTATTCAATGGATAATTCTAACTATTCAAATTTTCAATACAAATTTGCCGAATAACACGGATAGAACTTTTTATTAATAGGATAAAACAAGGTATCATAGACCGTTTTTAAAAAATTGACCTTGGAGACGCCTTAAGTGGATCGACCGACTATTAGCCCTGAACATCTACAGGAAGCCGCTGAAAACTTAACAACTATTCGAGATTTTATTCGTTTTGGAGTTACAGCATTACGTCAATACGATGCACACTTAGGTCAAGGTACTGAAGATTATTTTGCTGAAAGTTCTGCTTTAGTTTTACAAACTTTGTCACTAGACTGGAATGCCGATGCTGAGATTTTAGACTCAAAATTGCTGCCAAGCGAAGTTGCGGAATTCTTGAGTTTACTCGAACGTCGTATCAATGACCGTGTTCCTACTTCATATTTATTAAATCTTGCTTATTTCTTTGGTAAACCATTTTATGTAGATGAGCGTGTACTGATTCCACGCTCACCAATCGTTGAGCTGATTGAAAATCGTTTTGCACCTTATTGTTTGACTGAAAATGGTGAAATGGGTGAAGCGGTCAATAATTTGCCAGTGAATCCAAATCCTAAAACTCCACAGCGTATTTTGGATATGTGTACTGGCTCTGGTTGTATCGCAATTGCTTTGGCATATGCATTCCCTGATTCTGAAGTCGATGCTACTGATATTTCAAAAGAAGCCCTTGAAGTTGCACAAATCAACTGTGAGCATCACAATAAACAGTATCAAGTCGCTTTATTGGAATCTGATCTTTTCGCTAAAATACCTGCCGAAAATCAATATGATTTAATTGTTTCTAATCCGCCGTATGTCGATGCTGAAGATATGGCAGATTTACCAGATGAGTTTCATCACGAGCCAGAATTGGCATTGGCAGCGGGTCAAGATGGTTTGGATCTTGTGCGTAAAATGCTGGCTCAAGCCGCAGACTATTTAACTGAAGATGGTTTAATCGTCATTGAAGTGGGCAACTCAGAATGGGCGATGAAGCAAAACTTTAATACTGTTGATTTCTACTGGTTGCAATTCCAACGTGGTGGATCAGGTATTTTTGCACTGACTGCAGCACAATGCCGTCAATATCGTGATTTATTCATTCAATCTGTTCAAGTTTAAAGGAGTTGTTGAACATGGCTGGCAATAGTATTGGACAATTGTTCCGTGTAACAACTTGTGGTGAATCTCACGGTGTTGGTTTGATGGCGATTGTAGATGGAGTTCCACCAGGTCTGAAGTTATCAGCTGAGGACTTACAAATAGACTTAGATCGTCGTAAACCAGGTACCTCTAAATTTGCAACACAACGCAAAGAACCAGATGAAGTTGAAATTATTTCAGGTGTGTTCGAAGGTAAAACCACTGGGACATCCATTGGTCTTTTAATTCGTAATACAGACCAAAAATCTAAAGATTACGGTAATATCGCACAAACTTTCCGTCCAGGTCATGCAGACTATACTTATACACAAAAGTATGGTTTTCGTGATTACCGTGGTGGTGGTCGCTCAAGCGCACGTGAAACAGCGATGCGTGTTGCAGCGGGTGCAATTGCTAAAAAATTCTTATTTGAAAAGTTTGGTATTGAAATCCGAGGGCATGTAACACAAATCGGAACTGAAAAAACAGAAAAACTAGATTGGAATGAAGTGCCGAATAATCCATTCTTTTGTGGTGATGTTGATGCCGTACCACGCTTTGAAGCACTTGTGACATCATTGCGTGAAAAAGGAACAAGCTGTGGAGCACGACTTGAAATTATTGCTTCTAAAGTACCCGTAGGCTGGGGAGAACCTGTTTTCGACCGTTTAGATGCTGATATCGCTCATGCGATGATGTCAATTAATGCGGTTAAAGGTGTAGAGATTGGTGATGGTTTTGGCGTGGCTGAACAATTTGGTCATGAAACACGTGATGAACTGACAACTGATGGCTTCTTAGCGAATCACGCTGGTGGTATATTAGGTGGTATCTCAAGTGGTCAAGATATTCGTGTATCAATTGCACTAAAACCTACTGCTTCTATTACCACACCAGGCAAAACGATTACCATTAATCGTGAAGATACGGATGTTCTTACTAAAGGTCGTCACGATCCTTGTGTGGGTGTTCGTGCGACACCAATCGCTGAAGCGATGCTTGCAATCGTGTTAATGGATCACTTTATGCGTCATCGTGCCCAAAATGCCGACGTTGTTGCGCCATTTGAGCCAATTTAACCAAAGTAAAAAAGCGTATGATGTAAAAAGCCAGATGATTGATCTGGCTTTTTAATATAATTTTAAAATTGCAATTGAACGTTTTATGGGGAATTCAATTGAAAATAAGGATATTGGTAGGGGCGATGGTCTTATGCGGATTATCGTATAGTTATGCGAATGGCTTAACACAATCTCAGTTTGATATTGAAGTGAAGTCAATTTATAACGAAATTGAAGCGAGTCAAATTCGATTACATCAATCGGTCGATAGTAAGCAGAATATTTCGTTGATCATTCAAAGAGCTTGTGAATATGCAGATGCATTATATGCTTTAGAGCGAATAGCACAAAAGAATATTCATATGGCTAAAGCAAAAGAAGAAGCATTATTTGCAAAAAAAATGAGAAATTCTTTTGAGTTATCATTCCAAGATTTAGGAACAAGTTATCAAAAAAGTTGTAAGCCTTAAAAAAAAGCCAGTTCAACGAACTGGCTTTTTAGTGAATAATTCATTTATTCGATAGTTTGACCTGTATAACCTTTGATAAATGTTAAGTAAGCAGAAGACTTCTGACCGTCAGCTTGCAGGATGGGACGAGTCACTTCGCCGTTAGCTGTCACGATTTTTAGATCAATTTGTTTTGCGTCTCTAAATGAGTTTAAAAAACTTACAGGAACGACAATAAAATTAGATGAATTCGTTACACCAGCTGCAGTTGCATATTGGGTTGGTTGAATTGTTGAATAGACATAAGGCTGACCATCAACAATAAAGTTCAATTGTTTTATATCGTGCTGTATAGTGTCATTTACATCTGCAGTTATTTTAAAACCATTACGCTTTTCATCATTCCAACGGAGTGCAAGCTCAGGGCAAATTTCATCAGTAGCACAGATGAGAGGTCCTTTGGTTACAACACGTTCTGGATAACTTCCTGCACAACCTGTTAATACAACCAATGCTGAAATAAGCGCTAGTTTGATTTTCATGATTTTACCTATTGTCTTGTTTATTATAACTGTGTACACAATTTGTTAAATCTAACGAAAAATTCTAAAAAATGAAATGCCTAGCAGTCTAATAACACGTTGCAGTTTTGTATCGATGATTAAAAAAAGACCCATAGTGGGTCTTTTTTTTACTTTTGCTTAAATTGTTGGTAGCCACTTTTAAATGTTTGATAGGCAAATGATGCATGCCCATCTTTTAAAATGCTATGCGTAATAGCACCTTGATCTGTCACTACAGCAATATCGATAGATTTAGACTGATCAAACATAACGACAAAATTCATTGGTACATCAATGTAATTTGAAGAGTTAATGAGATCGGAATTGTTGACTGATCGTGTATTGGTTTGAGTTAAAGTTGTGTAAGGATAAGTTTGACCATCTAGCGTGAAAATCACTTGCTTGATATCAAAAGATTTTCGATCAAATAGATTGGTAA